>NZ_JBNCMT010000003.1:0-41511 GCF_049846925.1 Brevibacillus nigriterrae | reverse complement strand
CCCTGTTGCTCCATTGTTCGGTGTATAAGTAAATGCTCCCGTTGCAGTATTTGTAATATTGACAACACCTAACGAGCCATTGCTAACGATCGAATATGTTAACGGATCACTATCGGAGTCTGTAGCAATAAGTGTACCAGTAACGGCTACATCCTGTGTCGTTTGATATGAACCAGCATTCGCTACAGGAGCATGATTGATTGGAGCTCTTGTAATTACCACAGTATAGGTTTTGGTCTGAAGCCCATCCTCTGCGGTCACCTTAACGGATACCTGATTCTCTCCAACGTTCAATGCGAACGGGCCAAACTGCTGTCCACTTGTCACGTTGATTGGATTTCCGCTATTTACTGTTACAGTGATCGTTGCATTGGCACTTGATGCAGTAGGTGTTAACGAAATACTTTCTACTTCATTGTTCACATTCATCGTATAACTTGTTGTATTAGATGAGAAAGGAGGTGTTAATTGACCCGTTGACAGCACCAGATTGCTTAAATTTGCGTCAGTAGAAGCGAAAGCAACCTGAACTAACTTATTCGAATCCGAATATGATCCAATTCCAAGCTGTCCACCGTTATTGCGTCCGGTTCCCCAGATCGTCCCATCGTTATACACGATCATAGAATGAACAAAGGAAGAAGAGATTATGGTTGCTGCTTTACTAGTTTTCATTTTCACCGGAGTCAAACGAGGAGTGGAGGATTCATCCCCTAGTTGTCCGAATTGATTATCTCCCCAGCCCCACACCGTTCCGTCGTTCTGAATAGCTAAACTGTGAGTCGTTCCAGTTTCAACAGAAGTAATACCAATGCCAGTCAGAGAGTTTATTACGACTGGTAAGGCACGCATATTCGTTGTCCCATCACCAACTTCACCTATAACATTTCTTCCCCAGCCATAAACGGTTCCGTCCTCTTTTACTGCAAGTGAATGAGCACCTCCAGCAGAAATAGAAGTAATACCAGAAATTCCAATCTTTACTGGAGTCAATTGTCGAGCGTTAATGGTCCCATTCCCGATTTGACCTACCTGATTATCACCCCAAGCATAAACCGTTTTATCGTCTATCAATGCCATTGCGTGGGAATGACCTGCTGAAATTTTCTTTGCATTGCTAATATTTAATACTTGTACGGGAGTCGATTTTGAGTCAGTGGTTCCATCTCCTAATTGACCGTTATTGTTTAACCCCCAGGTATAAACCTTTCCATCATCCTTCAAGGCCATTGAGTAGCCATTGCCAGCTTCAATTGCTATTACGTGATCAAGTCCTGGAATTTGCAGTGGTACCAGTTGAACATTATTACTTGTACCATTTCCTAATTGACCATTATAATTCATTCCCCAAGCATACACGGTACCATCGTTTTTAAGCGCTAGTGTAAAATTGCCGGAAGCCGAAATGGCTGTGATGTCCGTTAATCCTGGAACCTTAATCGGACGCAGATGTGCTGTAGTAGTTCCATCCCCCAGACTCCCATTCATGTTACTTCCCCATGCCCATACAGATCCAGTCGAATCAATGGCTACAGTATGTTCATTACCAGCAGAAACAGATGTAAATGTCGTATTTGCACTTGCTTGCCCAAACGGGAGAAAACTCATGCATAAGAGTAAACTCAATAAAATTTTCCACATTTTCAAAGTCTCTTCACCTCTTCAGTGTAAATTTATGGGATACGCTTCTATCACCCCATATCTTAATACACACTGAAGGGAATGAAGTCTAACAAAAGTTATATATACGGTTATGTTATTCACCAAAAATAACAGACCGTCCATGATAACGGTCTGTGCAAGAATCAGGCTGCTTTTTCATTTTTTTCTGTCGAAGTTGTAGTTGACCGAAGTTGAATGCCTGCGTCTTGCAGCATCCATTCGATGTAGCAGCCATAACCAGAGGTTGGGTCATTGACAAAAACATGGGTAACTGCTCCAACCATTTTTCCGTTTTGGATGATGGGACTCCCGCTCATCCCCTGAACAATACCCCCGGTTTTATCCAATAAACGTTTATCCGTTACTTTAATAATCATCCCTTTTGTTGCCGGAAAATGCTGTTTCACTGTGTTGACGATTTCAATATCGTACTCTTCCACTTTTTGTCCTTCCACGACTGTAAGAATTTTTGCTGGTCCTGTTTGCACCTGCTCCGCCAACGCAACTGGAATCGGTTCTTGGTACACACTACGCTTTGGCTGCTCCTTCATTTTTCCGAAGATGCCAAATGGCGTATTTCGTGTAATGGTGCCGAGTACTTCCGATTCGTTGTAGAACCGGGCAAACTTTTCTCCTGGATTACCGCTTTCCCCTTTTTCAATGGATGTGACACTTGCTTGCACAATTTGTCCATCGCCTACAACAATTGGCTGTCCTGTATCGACGTCTGAAATGACATGACCTAGCGCACCATAAGCTTTGGAGTTGGGTTCATAAAACGTCAGCGTTCCTACTCCTGCAGCAGAATCCCGAATGTATAGACCCATCCGATAATCGCCGTCTTTGGCATCCTTTGCAGGTGTCAACACCATGTTTAATTTTTCTTTTCCTCGAACGACAAGGAGTTGCACGGGTTCACCCTTATTTCCGGCTTCTGTAATCAGTTTTTTCACATCGTTCATGTCGTTAATATACAGATCATTCATGCGAATAATCATGTCTCCAACATTGATGCCTGCCCTCTCACCGGGTGAAAATTTTCCCTTGCCGGTATCAACCAAATGATGTCCAACCACGAGAACTCCTGCTGTTTGCAGCTTGACTCCAATAGACTGTCCACCGGGAATGACGCGAAGATCAGGGAGAACATTAACCTTCATTTCTTTAATCGGAATATGTCCCCATTTTAACTGCAACTCTGTCTCTCCCGCTTTTTTTGGTTCGACAGACAAAGGTTTGCTTAAATCCACACTGACTTCATGCGCTTCTGTCCCATTCACGGCAACGATCTCTGGATTGCTATTGACTAAGGTACCCATGACAGGCATTGACAACTTCAATTGTTGAAATGACCCCTCGAAAAGCCTCAATTCTGTAGGCAACGAGACAAGGTCACGAAAGGGGGTTGAGCTGATAACTAATGCTGTGATGAGTAAAACCAAGCTTCCCATCCATTTTCTTCTGTGTTGTCGCATCACCAGCAATCACTCCTACTTTCCCTACCTACACCTTTTGCTACACCTCCACCCAACCGTATATATAATGTTGCCTAGCTTCCCTGCCTTTATAACAGCAAAAACAGCCATGTCCGTTTTTGTTGACCGCAAGCGGTCGCATCGACTTTTATGAAAAACGTCGAGACGTTTTTCACAAAAAAAAGCCATCAGACTGAACTGACAGCTTTGCGAGCTTTTCCCATTTGGATCATTTCTCTTGCATGGTCTTTGGTTGTATCGGTGACGATGGCGCCTCCCAGCATGCGGGCAAGCTCCACCACCCTCTCTTCTTCATGCAGCAGCTTTACCTGTGTTGTTGTTTCCCGGTCATTCATCTCTTTGTGGATGACAAAATGCGCATCAGCAAACGAAGCAACCTGCGGTAAGTGTGTAATGCACAGCACTTGGCGATTATCTCCTACCTTCGCCAGCTTTTCGGCTATGGCCTGGGCCACTCGTCCGCTAACTCCCGTATCAACTTCATCAAAAATGAGTGTTTGTACTTGATCAGTGGTAGCAAGAATCGCTTTGATGGCCAGCATGACGCGAGACAGTTCCCCACCTGAAGCAATTTTGGCTAACGGGCGAAGCGGTTCCCCCGGATTGGGAGCAATCATGAACTCCACCATGTCGATTCCAGAAGCGTCAATGCGCCGTTTGATCCCTTCCGCTTCAATGCCGCTCTCATCGTGTTCCTGGCGTACATCAATCTGGAAACGTGCTCGTTCCATGTGAAGCTCTCGCAATTGTTCCTCAATGGCTAGAGAAAGCTGTACAGCGAGGTTTTTGCGAATAGCGCTCAGCTCCAACGCTTCTACTGCCAAGTCTGCAGCCAACTCCTGAAGTTTATCCTGCAACTGCTGCAGGCGGCTGTCAAAATTGCGGATCTCGTCTAATTCATCTTGAATCGTTGCCGCATATTCCAGAATTTCATCGACTGATTTGCCGTATTTTCGCTTTAATCCCTGAATCAGATCCAGGCGTCGCTCAACCTCAGCAAGCTCTTCTGGTTGAAACTCCAGGCTGTCTTTCACCTGACGCATCTGGTGCAATGCATCCTCCACCTGATAATAGGCAGACCTGATGTTCTCGACAATCGACTCTATTTGCTGATCATACTGGCTTACTCGCTCCAGTTCACTCATGGCATGTCCTAACCAGTCCATCCCCCGGTGCTCCCCGTACAAGGAACGATAAGCATCCTGCAATCCAGAGAATACTTTCTCCATGTTGCTCCACTTTTTGCGTAATTGGATCAACTTCTCGTCTTCCCCGGGATTAAGTGAAGCGCCTTCAATTTCATCCAGTTGATACGACAAAAGATCGATTCTCTGAATTAATTCCCGTTCATTTTTGGACATCCGCTCCACATCCTGCCTGGTTTTGCGATAGGCTGTGTACAATGTTCCAAATTCTTTTTTGGTCAGCTCCAGTTCTTTTTCCCCATACGCATCCAGCCATTCAATGTGCTTGTTTGCTTGCATGAGTGCAATCGTATCGTGTTGGCCATGTATGTTTACTAGCCACGGACCCAGTTCCCGGAGCATGGCAAGCGTAATGAGTTGACCGTTGATCCGGATCACGCTTTTGCCCTGATTGGAGATCTCTCTGCGCACCAGAAGTGCTCCGTCCTGTTCAACAGCAATCCCAAATTGCTCACAGATGGCAAACGCAGGATGGTTCGTTTCAAACTCAAACAAGCCTTCCACTTCGGCTTTTTTTTCGCCATAGCGAACATATTCGTGAGAGCTCCGTTCACCCAACAGGAGTCCCAGCGCATCAATAATGATTGACTTCCCTGCGCCTGTTTCACCCGTCAGGATATTGAGACCTTGCTGAAACGGTATCGTCACTGACTTGATGATGGCAAAATTGCGAATCGACAGTTCAACTAACACGAGAATCCCACCTTATAGCATGTCCAAAAAGCGCTGGACCACGTCCTTGGAATAATCTTTGGAGCGGCAAATAATCAGAATGGTATCGTCTCCACAGATTGTCCCCATTACTTCTTGCCACTGCAAATTGTCGATCAGTGCTCCAATTGCATTGGCATTACCAGGCATCGTTTTCATAACAATTAAATTATCCGCATGATCGATTCCCACGAAACTGTCTACCAGCACTCGTTTAATTTTTTGCAGCGGATTGAATTTTTGATCTGCAGGCAAGGAATATTTGTAGCGGCCGTCTGTCATCGGAACCTTGACCAGATGCAATTCCTTAATATCACGGGAAACAGTTGCTTGTGTAACGTTATAACCTGCCTCTCGGAGTCGGTCAACAAGCTCGTCCTGTGTTTCAATCTCATTGTTACCGATAATTTCTCTGATTTTGATGTGTCTTTGTCCTTTATTCATGAATTTCTACTCCCATTCACCATTAAGTTTGGTTCGAATTGCCTCGAAAAATTTGCCAGGATTCCATGAAATGAGTGGAGTTACAAATGGAGATTGATAAATAATGATCTCATCTCCACCTTTCAAACGAGAACCCAGCTGACCATCGATGGATAATCCAATTTCATCGTGAATCGCATCAACTTCCACACGAATGATTTGATCGGCACTAACAATCATGGGTCGTGCGGTCAAGGAATGTGGTGCTACTGGCGTCATAAGCAAAACAGGTGCATTCGGAGCTACGATCGGTCCACCTGCAGACAACGAATAGGCTGTTGATCCGGTCGGACTGGCAATGATCAACCCGTCCCCACTGAAGGTCGCTACATAACAATCATCCAGATACACCGTGCTTTGAATGATCCGACAATACGAACCTTTAGCGATTACAACATCATTTAACGCTGTGAAAGCTGCAATTTCTTCTCCGTTGCGCAACAGCTTAGCCTCGAGCATCGTTCTCTCTTCAATCCCGTACGCTCCATTCAACAGTTTTTCAACGGTTACGTTCAAATCGGTTGGCTCTGCTTCCGACAGAAAGCCCAGTGTTCCCAAATTAATTCCAAGAATCGGAATGGAATACCCCGCCAACTGGCGAGCGATACTGAGCAAAGTGCCATCTCCGCCAAGGACGCAGACGAGATCGACCCGATCTGCAAACTGGTCAATGGGACAAGAGCGATCCACTCGCCCGATATCATTCGCTAACCCTTCTTCAATCAGTATGTTGGCACCTTTTTCTTCAAACAGGTACAGTAAATCGCGTACGACAATACGTGCTTCCGGTTTTCCTTTGTTAGCTACAATTCCTATTGTATTCACGGCGCCACCCCGCCTCGTATTGAATCCTTATACAATTATACAATGAAAAATGTATATAGGAAAATGGTTTGGGACAAAAACAGTAAAAAGGCATTCGTCCAAAAAGATTGATTCTTGGAGAACGCCTTTTTTGAGGTACTTTCTTTATTTCAGTGATCGGTGTGCTTCTTGAATCACTTCTTCGATACGTGCTAGCCATGCAGATTCAAGTTCTCGAGGGGTCGCATCTGCTTTTCGAAGATGCAACAGGAATTCAATATTCCCTTCTCCCCCTGTAATCGGAGAATAACTGATCCCAGCAAGGTCAAAGCCAGTCGTCTGTGCAAAGGATGAGACCGATACCAACACATCATGGTGAATGTCTGGGTCTCGGACAATCCCATTCTTGCCAACATTGTCTTTTCCCGCTTCAAACTGTGGTTTCACCAATGCCAAAACTTCTCCTTGAGGCTTGAGAAACTGGTGCAGAACAGGCAAGATCAACCTGAGTGAAATGAATGACACGTCGATGGACGCAAAATCTGGTTTCTCCTGATCAAATTCTTCAGGGTTCATGTGGCGAAAATTCGTCCGCTCCATGACCACGACACGAGGGTCTTGACGCAACGACCAGGCAAGCTGTCCATAACCAACATCAATGGCGTATACAAGCCGGGCACCGTGCTGCAGGGCACAATCCGTAAAACCGCCTGTCGAAGCACCAATATCCATCATGACCTTATCAGTCAAGTCAACACCAAAGGTACGAATCGCCTTCTCCAGCTTCAGCCCACCTCGGCTTACGTAAGGGTGAACTTCCCCTTTTACATGAAGCTGCGCATCTTCCGGAAGTTTGGTTCCCGGTTTGTCACAACGTTCCGTACCAATATAAACCAAGCCAGCCATTACAGCAGCTTTTGCTTTTTCACGAGTATCAAATAATCCACGTTCCACTAATAATACGTCAATTCGTTCTTTTTTCATTGTCTATGCCCTTTGTCTAGATAGCGGTGTAAGTGTGCGAACATGGGAAGCAATTAAATCAGCGGTCAAACCGATCTCTTGTCTTTGTTCCTTCACGCTTCCATGCTCCACGAAGTAATCAGGAATTCCGACCATTTTTACAATCGTGTCGTGGAAGCCTTCCTGTGCGAAAAATTCAAGAACCGCACTGCCGAATCCACCCATGGTCGAGCCTTCTTCCACTGTAATGATATGGTACCCTTCTTGTGCCAAGCGAATTAGCAATTCTTCATCTAGCGGCTTGCAGAAACGGGCGTTGATCAGCATAGGTGAAATCCCTTCCCGAGCAAGCTGTTCTACTGCCTGTTCGGCGAGATCAAATACGTGACCGAAGGAAAGAATCGCTACTCCCCTCCCTTGCTTGACGACTTCTGCTTTACCAATCGGAAGAACTTTCAATTCTTCATCCATTTTGACGCCCCTACCATTTCCTCTCGGATAGCGATAAGAAATCGGTCCGTCCTCATAGGCAACTGCGGTTTTCATCATATGCTGCATTTCATTTTCATCTTTGGGAGCCATGATGACCATATTAGGAATCGAACGCATGAATGCGATATCGTACGCTCCCTGATGCGTCTCACCATCTGCACCAACCAGACCTGCCCGGTCAACGGCAAAAACCACATTCAATTTCTGACGAGCTACGTCATGAATCATCTGATCGTACGCTCGTTGTAAGAATGTAGAATACACCGCAAATACTGGCTTCATTCCCTGTGTGGCCAGTCCTGCACAGAACGTACAGGCGTGTTGTTCGGCAATACCCACGTCAAACAATCGCTCAGGGAACACTTCTGCATATCGCAGCAGTCCTGATCCTGCTGGCATTGCTGGAGTTACGGCAACCACTCGGGAATCTTCTTTGGTTAAACGAATCATCGTCTCAGCAAAAACAGATGTGTAGGCAGGTGCCTTTGTTTTTGACTTGATTTCCTCACCAGATTCGATTTTGTATGTTCCGATTCCATGCCATTTGGTTGAATTTTCTTCAGCCGGTGCGTATCCTTTGCCTTTTTTGGTAATTGCGTGAATGAGTACAGGTCCTTCTGTATGAGCGGCTGTCTCCATGCTATCGAGCAGCAGCTCCAGGTCATGTCCATCAATTGGGCCGATATAGGTGAATCCCAACTCTTCAAATAACACTCCAGAGACCAACATATATTTCATGCTGTCTTTGAGGCGTTCGGCGAAGTGAACCAGCTTGCCACCTACGGCTGGTATGGACTTGAGGATATGCTCCACTTCATCTTTTGCTCGGCGGTAATTCGGTGCCGTACGTAATTTGCCCAAGTAGTTGTGAAGTGCCCCTACATTGGGAGCAATGGACATTTCGTTATCGTTTAGGATGACAATTACATTCTTTTTCTCATGACCGATGTGGTTGAGTGCTTCGAACGCCATTCCGCCTGTCAAAGCACCATCACCGATTATACCGATGACATGATTCTTTTCCTTTAGCAGATCGCGTGCGACAGCCATACCCATAGCTGCAGACAGCGAGGTGCTGCTGTGTCCTGTTTCCCAAACATCATGCTCGCTCTCGCTCATTTTTGGGAAACCGCATAAACCTTTATATTGGCGCAGGGTCGGGAACATCTCCCGTCGACCTGTTATGATCTTATGTACGTAAGCCTGATGGCCAACATCCCATATCAGCTTGTCTTTCGGGCTATTGAAGTAGTAGTGCAATGCCAAAGTCAGTTCAACGACACCAAGGTTGGGAGCCAAATGCCCACCTGTTTCAGCAAGATTGCTCACAAGAAATTGGCGGATTTCTTCGGCTAATTGTTTTAATTGGGGTAATGTTAACTTTTTCAGTTCTTCTGGGCTATTTATGCTTGGAAGCAACATGCTAACCCCTCACTTTCAACATAAATCATAAGGAATTTACACACAAAAACAAAAGAAAAATGCTTGATTAATTATAATCGTTTCTTCTGTAAAACACCACTTTTCGAAAATAAAAATAAATATGGACGTGTTTACTACGGCTTAAAAATGAAACAGGAGGCTTTCACACCTCCTACCTCTACTATATATACGAATGACCTATTTGGTTCGTTCCATAACATAATCAGCCAATTGAGAAAGAGCCGACTGTTCCAATCCAATACTTCCAAGAGCTGTTTTTGCTTCTTCAATCAATTTTCGCAAGCGTTCTTTGGATGATTCGAGTCCAAGCAGCGATGGATAAGTTGCCTTGCCACGATCAGCATCACTTCCAACTGCCTTGCCCAGCTCTTTGACGTTCCCTTCTACGTTCAAAATATCGTCCTGAATCTGGAACGCTAGTCCGATGCACACGCCGAACCGGGTCAGTGCTTGAATTTGTTGTTCACTCGCCTGCGCCAGGTAACCCGCTCCCCGAAGTGAAGCTACCAACAGATCACCTGTTTTATGAGTGTGAATATATTCAAGTTCCTCCAGATTGAGTTGGCGTCCTTCTCCCTCGATATCCGCCATTTGGCCACCAACCATGCCCTTTGCACCCGCTCGCATCGCCAGTTCAGCAACGAGTTGAAGAGCTACTTGGGCTGGAACATCAGGGTCTTGTTCATAAGAGTCGGCAATGAGGCCAAATGCACGCGTAAGCAGAGCGTCACCTGCGAGAATGGCCGTTGCCTCTCCGAACACGACATGATTGGTTGGTTTTCCACGTCGCAAATCATCATTATCCATGGCAGGCAAGTCGTCATGAATCAGTGAGTATGTATGGATCATCTCTAATGCTACTGCATAAGGAATGCCTCGTTGAATCGGGATATTCAATGCCTCCAGTGCGGCCAAAACGAAAATCGGACGCAATCGTTTGCCACCTGCCATCAGAGAGTATTCCATCGAGTCGTACAGATTCTTGGGAACTCCCATGTTTTCAAGTGAGGGCACGAGATGTTCTTCGAGGTAGCTGATTTTCTCTTGGAGGTACGTGTTGAGTGAAACTGACATTACTCTTCTCCCTCCAACTGAAATGGCTTCTCTGTAAGCTTGGCGTTCTCTTCTACAATTTGGGTCACCTGGGCTTCAATTGCATCCAGTTTTTGACCACATAAGCGGGAGAGACGAACACCTTCTTGATAGTATTGAATTGCTTCTTCTAGTGGAATATCTCCCTCTTCCAACAAACGAACCACTTCATCTAACCGTTGAATCGCCGCTTCGAAAGGGAGATCGATTTCTTGTTCAGCTTTTTTGCGAGCCATCTTGTTTCTCCTCCTGCTCAATTTCCGTCACAACAGAACGTACATTTCCATCAACCAATCGTAACATGAGTTCGTCTCCTACAGCAAACGATTTTGTCGTCTTGACCAACTGATCATTTTTGTAGACGAGAGCATACCCACGCTGCATGATTTTGAGCGGACTCAATGCATCCAATTGCTCGATCAAATGAACCCAACGTAGCCGATCTTGATCCAACCGTCGGCGAATGGCTCGTCCCATCCGTTCATTCTGTTGGGTGAGCGTGATACGATGCTGCCCGGTAATTCGATCAAACCGGAAACGGTATAGCCTTGCTTGCAATTGCTTCATTCGTTCGGATTGCAGCTTGCGAGTCTGCTGGAATGCCTTGTTTAATCTCTCTGACAGTTGATCTGTACGCTGTCTCATCTCATCGATACGTCGCTCAGGCTGACGCATACCATAGGACGATACGTATCGCTCCAGTTTCTTTCGTTCCTGGCTGATACGCACCTGCATGGAACGATGGACTCTGTGTTCCAGTTGTTTCAACTGCTGCAAGACATCCAGATAGTGTGGAACAGCCAGCTCGGCTGCCGCCGTCGGTGTTGCTGCTCGAATATCTGCGACGAAATCGGCAATGGTCACGTCTGTCTCATGTCCGACTGCCGAGATTACTGGAATTCTCGAACCAGAGATCGTGCGGGCAACCAGCTCATCGTTAAACGCCCATAGTTCTTCAATCGAGCCGCCTCCTCTTCCGACAATGAGAACATCGATATCCATGTACTGATTCATTTTATTGATTGCCGAGACGATTGAACGCGGGGCATCGACTCCCTGAACGATGGCAGGCGCAATGACTATCTGCACTTGCGGGAATCGCCGCTTGATTGTAATGACAATATCCCGGATGGCTGCACCTGTTGGGGAGGTTACGACACCCACTTTTCTAGGATAGGCAGGAATGGAGCGTTTCCGTTCTTGTGCAAACAGCCCCTCCTGGTTTAGCTTTTCTTTCAACTGCTCATAAGCGAGATAAAGTGAGCCAATTCCATCCGGCTGTAATTCACGTGCGTACATCTGATAGGCTCCGTCCCGTTCAAACACAGAAATGGAACCGCGCACTAAGGCCCTGGTTCCATCTTTGGGGATAAACGTGAGAAAGCGGTTATGACTAGCGAACATAACCACTTTTATACGGGAGTCTTTATCTTTCAACGTGAAATACATGTGCCCACTGGAATGTTTGGTAAAATTGGAAATCTCGCCTCGCAGCCAAATGTCTTGAAGAAGGGAATCTCGTTCGATGACACCCTTCAAATAGCGATTTAATTGACTGACCGACCAGATTTCAGTTGTTCTCATGGGTTCATCCCTTCACTTCTTGTTTGGTAAGCTCCAACGTTTGTTTTGCCGATTTGACTGTATTGGCAAGAAGCATCGTAATCGTCATTGGGCCTACACCACCCGGAACTGGTGTAATAAAGCTCGCAACATCTCTTACTTCCGTAAAATCAACGTCACCAACCAATTCACCCGTCTCGATGCGATTAACACCAACGTCAATGACCACTGTACCAGGTGCCACATCATCTGCACCGATAAAATGAGCACGTCCTACGGCAACAATCAGGATATCTGCTTTGAGTGTATATTCACGCAGGTTCTTTGTACGGGAGTGACACATCGTTACTGTTGCATTTTCTCTTTGCAAAAGTAATGATACTGGTTTCCCTACAATGTTGCTTCGTCCAATGACGACCGCATGTTTCCCAGAGATTTCAGTACCTGTCCGTTTGATCAGCTCAATAATACCATGCGGTGTACATGGTAAGAAGCTGTCTGTGCCAATAACCATATTACCAACGCTAATTGGATGGAAACCGTCCACATCTTTGGATGGATCAATTGCCATGATCACCGCTTCTTCAGAAATATGGGAAGGAAGCGGAAGTTGTACGAGTATGCCATGAACGTTCGGGTTTTGATTCAAATCCTTTATGATAGCAAGCAACTCATCTTGCGTAATGGACGTATCTTTGCGAATCAGTTCAGAGCGAATCCCAACCTCTTCGCACCCTTTTACCTTACCGCGAACATAGGATTCAGAAGCAGGGTTATTTCCTACCAAAATTACAGTTAGTCCAGGAATCATGCCTTCTTTTTTCAACTGAGCAACTTCATCTTTCAATTCCTGGCGAATCGACTTAGCCACTTCTTTTCCATCTACTACTACTGCTGTCATAACGAAAAAAGCCTCCTCGTATTCATTCACTTACTTCTAGTGTAGCGATAAGCGAATACGATGTAAAGACGAATTTTATCCAATTAAAATTCATTGATTGTTCGGATTTTGTGCTGTGCCCACCCTAACATGGCAACACCGTAGGCATTATCCCCGGAATAAACCGGATCACAAAAGGTTAGTTTTGCTTGTACAGCACGATGCTCCAATCGCTTGATTAAACGCTCACGAATGTACTTATTCGCCGCTACACCACCAACAATCAAGATTTCTTTACTGTGTCCAGACTCAATCGCTGCACGCAATGACTTCTCCAATGTGTTGGCAATACATTGTTCTGTTGCCCTTGCAATTTCAGCAGGAGAAGCCGTTTGCTGATCAATCGCTCGGAGCAATGCCGCTTCCGGGCCAGAAAAACTGAACTGCAATCCATTTACTGATGATGAAACGGCAAACGTTGAATCAGCCGCATCCTCTGCCAATTTTTCCAAATACGGCCCCGCAGGAAATGCAAGCCCGAGTGCGACACCAATCCGGTCTACCAACTGTCCTGCATGAAGGTCGATGGTACCTCCGATCTTTTCAATCTGATAACCAGTACGTGTACGGACACAGGAAAGAATTTCGCTTGTTCCACCCGATAAATGAACGGCAAGGAATTGATCACTTGCTGGTTTCACCTCTGAAGTGAATTCTCCAGCAGCAATATGCCCTTCTTGGTGACTCGTGATGTAATGAGGAACTTTTAGAAAGACAGATAGCGAACGTGCAAGTCCCTCTCCCACTTTAAAAACAGGCATATAAGATTTTTCCACCGGACGTGGCTTGGCACTTGCACACACAGCAACGATGTCCCAATCCGTCAACGACAGCTCGTCGCTTAGTTCAGGCAGGTTCATCACATGCTGAAAGACGGCTTCCGATTGCTGCAGTCCCCGCTTGCCTTCCTTCACACGGAGCAAGCGTTTGGCTTCTGCTACAATCTGGCCGTCTTCTGTTGCAAGGCACAGCGATGTCCGGTAGTTACTCGTATCAATCCCTAGCAAGACCTTTTGCATGCCTTCTCACCCTAATCTTTAAGCCTGTGTTTGTTCTTGAAGATAGCTCGACAACACACCATTCACGAAACGATACGATTGATCGTCACTGAACAGCTTAGCCAGCTCAATTGCTTCGTTTACAATAACCCGCTCAGGAACTTCTTTTTCGAACATCAGTTCATAAAAAGCGAGTCGCAAAATGGCTCGATCCACATTGGCAATCCGATCCAACTTCCATCCACGTAAAAACTTGCTGATCTCTTCATCGATTTCCGACAGGTTTCCGATTGCTCCCTCGACAAGGTGCAGCATATACTCTGTATCCTCTGTACTGTCACCCATAACCATTTCTACTGCGTCTCTCAATTGGACATCTGCCATGTCAATCTGGAACAAACATTGTACTGCTTTTTCTCGAGCAATTCTGCGCTTCATTCTAGTCACCTTCTAATTTAGCTTTGTTCAAAAAGGAGGACAAACAGAGCCTCGAAGTTCAAGGCACCGAAGACCCGAGGTCGACTAACTACACCAACGTCCTGTTGGAACGTCGACACTACCACATCCTGTGGGGCGCAGCAGAGCCAGTGAGCAGCGGAGGGGCAAGGGAACGCAGAAATTCGAACGCTATGTTTCCCGGACTTTTTGAACTTCCTCTACTTGAATTTACCTGGTAATATTCGGTCAAGAATCTCTAACAAGTCTTCCCTATTGTCAAACTTCTTTCCGAAATAAAGACCCGTGCTTACAAACACGATAAACACGATTGTATCCCAAAAACCGACCAACAGATAGATAATACCAAAAAAAAGTCCCGCGGCAACTCCTATTGCTTTGCCCTTGTGCTCATTTAGTATCTCCCACCACATGTTCATTCACCTTCTATTCCACTCGTCTACGAACGGAGGGGGCATTATTGATAGGAGCTACCTCCGTAACCTTCACAGCAACTTCGGCAATTTCGATCCCTGTGATTGCTTCTACTTGTGTCTTGACATCTGCCTGCAACTTTGCCGTCATATCAGGAATCGGTGTCTCACCATCGACAGTTACCAACAGAGTAATTGTGTTACGCATATCTTTGGCAGAAACGATTGTCTTCAATTCTCTAACGCCTTTGATTTTGTGCGCAACTCGCTCCGTAATTGAGCGAATGGTAGAAAGTGAGATACTGATTTCGCCTATGTCACTGCGGGAATATATGGCCTTGTCATCCTTTTTCTTTTTGCCAGACGTAAACGCAGTCAGGAAGAATCGGAAGCTGATCAGGATAAAAATAACCACAGCGATTATGTAAGGAAGATTGTACCCTGGCGTCGTTATGTTGTAATGAAGCTGGTACATGATATCCAAAGGCACGAGTTGCAGCATAACTGCCAGTACGAGAAACGAAATCACAAGCAGAGCGAAACTGTAAAGGGTTAGAATAAACCGATCAAACAAATTCATACTCTTCTCTCCTTATGTGGAAAATGCCCCCTAGATGGGGGCATTTTACGCTTAACGAACCCGTTGATACTCTTCTTGAACAACAATTGGAGCAGGTTGCGCTTTTTCTTCCGCTTTCAGTTCAACGTCAACAATATGTACGTTTACCTCCACAACCGAAAGTCCTGTCATGCTTTCAATCGCATTGCGAACACTATCCTGAATGTTACGAGCAACTTCCGGAATACGGTGGCCGTATTTCACGATAATGGATACATCAACTGCCGCTTCACGAGTGCCTACTTCTACCCTCACGCCACGTGCAATGTTCTTGCGTCCCAGACGTTCTGCGATTTCACCAACGAAACCGCCACTCATATGTGCGACTCCTTCCACTTCAGAAGCAGCCATACCAGCGATGACTTCCAAGACCTCGGGAGCTATTTGGACCTTGCCAAGTTCTGTTTTCTCTATGTCAGTAGCAAACTCTTCCATTCTTCGCACCTCCCATTGGATTTATAAACCATTATATCAAGTGAGAATCATCTTTACAAATCAAGACTCGTCAAGGTTCAGATCATACAATTCAAGGAACTTCGTATCAAAGTGACCACTGACGAACACTTCGTGGTCAAGCACTTTGAGATGGAACGGAATCGTCGTATGAATTCCCTCGATAACGAATTCACCGAGTGCACGTTTCATGCGATCGATCGCTTCTTGTCTGTCCTTGCCCCAAACGATTACCTTTGCAATCATGGAATCGTAGAAAGGTGAGATCGTATACCCTGGATAAGCTGCACTGTCAATTCGCACGCCATAACCGCCTGGCACGACATAATTAGTGATCTTGCCTGGAGAAGGCATGAAATTCTTGATTGCATTTTCTGCATTGATCCGGCATTCAATCGCCCAACCATTCATTTGAATATCCTCTTGCGAGAAGGAAAGTGGAAGATTCGATGCGACACGGATTTGTTCTTTGATGAGATCGAATCCGGTGACCAGTTCAGTAACAGGGTGCTCAACCTGAATCCGGGTATTCATTTCCATGAAGTAAAACTTGCCGTGTTTATCCAACAGGAACTCAACGGTACCTGCACCATGATAATTCACAGCTTGTGCTGCCGCTACTGCTGCCTTACCCATCTGCTGGCGCAATTCTTCTGACAGCGCAGGTGACGGAGCTTCTTCAATCAGCTTCTGATGCCGGCGCTGAATGGAACAATCACGTTCACCTAGATAGACGACGTTGCCAAATTTATCAGCCATGACCTGAATTTCTACGTGACGAGGACCCTCCACGAATTTCTCCAGATAGACCCCTGGATTTCCGAATGCTGTTTTGGCTTCGCTTTGCGCCTGGCGAATGGCCTTTTCCAAGTCCTCGTCATTGTGCGCCACACGCATGCCTCGGCCGCCACCGCCCGCTGTTGCCTTGACCATGACAGGATAACCAATTTCATTTGCAGTTGAAATGGCATCCGTAATATCCTCAACCAGACCGTCCGTTCCTGGAACAGTCGGTACACCTGCTTTTTTCATTGTTTCTTTTGCTGTTGCCTTGTCACCCATCTTGGTGATTGCTTCCGGATCAGGACCGATGAACGTGATTTGGCAAGCGGTGCAAATTTCCGCAAAATCCGTATTCTCCGCAAGGAAACCATACCCAGGGTGAATCGCGTCCGCACCTACTTTGGTAGCAACGCTCATGATGTTGGTCATATTCAGGTAGCTTTCTTTCGATGGTGTAGGACCTATGCAATAAGCTTCATCAGCCAATTTGACGTGCAATGATTCACGATCTGCCTCTGAGTATACGGCTACTGTGCTAATTCCCATCTCACGGCAAGCTCGAATAATGCGAACGGCAATCTCACCACGGTTGGCAATTAAAATTTTATGGATCATCCGTTTTTCCCCCCGTTTTATTCTGGTTTTACAAGGAACAGCGGTTGACCGTATTCTACCAGTTGACCATCTTCAACCAAAACTTTGACGATCTCACCAGAAACTTCTGCTTCAATTTCATTGAACAGCTTCATCGCTTCCACGATGCACACTACTTTATTGGCTGTTACTTTGTCGCCCGGTTGTACAAAGGCAGGTTTGCCAGGCTCGGAAGAACGGTAGAAGGTTCCTACCATCGGAGAGACGATTTTGTGCAAATTCGCCTCATCGGCTGCTGGAGCTTGTACTGGAGTTGCTTCTGGTGCTTTCGCCACTTGTGGTGCTGCTGGTTGCGCTTCCACAACTGGAGCTTGCACAGCAACCGGGGCTGCTACAACAGGTGCCACAGGTTGAGCAACGATTTGAGGTACAACAACTTCTCCGACACCAGCGTTTTTCTTAATGGCAATTTTAGCGCCTTCCAATTCAATTTTGAATTCCTGGATGGAAGATTGATCAACAAGCTTGATGATTTCACGAATCTCATGAATCTTGAACATAAAGGTTTGTCCACTCCTTTAATAGAGCATAATAATTGCAATCGTTTTACGGAGAATAAGAGATTAGATTCTGTTCAAAAAGGAGGACAAACAGAGCCTCGAAGTTCAAGGCGCCGAAGACCCGAGGTCGACTAACTACACCAACGTCCTGTTGGAACGTCGACACTACCACATCCTGTGGGGCGCAGCAGAGCCAGTGAGCAGCGGAGGGGCAAGGCAACGAAGAAATTCGAATGCTATGTTTCCCGGACTTTTTGAACAACCGCTATTATGAGTTGATACTAATTGTTGCTCATAATTACCATGGTAGCTTTTTGAACCTGACACTGTCAAGAACCGTGCTCAGAAAACCCACCCGACACAAGCTAAGGCTGGCGTTGGACTAGGCAACAAACTGCTCAGAAAAAGAGGATAGCCCAAACACCAGGATCGGTGCGGCTATCCTCTTGGTTCAACGACCGGAATACAGGTTCCCCAATACGAGTTATTGCTTGAATCGAACGGTTACATTGCTGCCTGACACTTGGAAGTGTTGTTTGGCAAGAGCGATTACATCAACCACTTCTTGTGCTTGCAGCTTATCTTTTTGTACGATTACATCAACGTTTTTATCTTGTACGTAGACAATTGCATCTTTATAACCTTTTGCCTTGAGCAGCTCTTCCATAGCGAGCGTTTTGGTTTCAAGATTGGACAGCTCTTCATGTTTTGCTTTTGCTTCTGCAATGGCTTGCGGTGTTGCTTCTCCATTTGTCATGATTTCCATTTGCTCATCTTTTTGCTGCTGAAGCATCGCTTCCCGCTTCATGCGATACCCTTGGAAGTAATCACTTGCTGTTTCAGGCAAGGAGCTTGCATCGACATTGCTCTCCGTAGAAGTTGGTGTCTCGATGGTTGGTCCTTGTCCTTCTACCGGAGTAGCTTCCACTCCTGGCAGATCCGTCTCTTCCGTTGACACCTCTACTCCTGTCAGAGGAGCTTCCTGTTTGGTCTTATCTCCAAGTGCCGGCATTTGCTGATTGGGTCCTTTCACCAGATAATAACCTGACAATACTACCATCACTGCCAACATGGTCAACAACCAGACTGTTTGTTTGCGCAATAACATGTACGATTCCCCCTAAAAGTTTTTTTCGAATGAATGGTTACTAATACCAATTTCCTTAGCCCTTTTTCGGCAAAATGGAAATTTTATAAACAGGTACTTCCAAAGCTTTTTGAACCGCTTCTGTAATCCATGCTTTGACTTGAATGTTCTCTGCCCCTTTTGCGACGACTAGCACCCCTCTCACTTTCGGCTTCAGAGTTTTGAGCACGACAGGCTGCTCCTGTTTGGCACTCAGTACGACCACTTGTTCATCGCGTGATTGATCGCTTTGGTTTCGTGTCGCCTTGTCCTTATCTACTTCTTGCGTGTTGGCTGAACGAGAGTTACGATTCTTTTCAACCACAAGCTCCGGTGTTGAATCCAGGTTAACCATGACTTCTACCTTATCTACACCGACAACGGTTTCGAGAATCTCTTCCAGTTGGGTTTCATACATATTTTCGTATTCCCGGATGAGATTATTTTCGGGTGAGCCCCCCAGAGTCGGTGAACTCGGAATATTGGCTTGCGACTGCTCTGATCCCGAGATAACTCCACCAGATCCAAAACCTGATCCATCTTCACCAAATGTCTCAGACTTCACCGCCAGGAAATCGGTAAATATCATAAAAGCAATCCCGATCCCTAACAGAACGATGAAATAATGAATTGGACGCATTTTTTTCTGGTTCGGTTCAGACTGGAGCAACTTGCGCAACCATTCCTTCATCGCTTTCCCCTCCTTCCTTATTGGCGATTATCCTTCGTGTCATTGCGAATGACATGGACTTGATGCGGCTCCAGATTCCACTCGTTTGCAACCGATGTTGCGATATCTTTGGACAAAGGGTCATTCTGGGTACCTGAGGCAGGAATTGCTTGTTTGTTTTCTGTTTCACTTTTCGGGTCAATCTGTATTTCAATCGGTTTGATTGGTTGGATGGCAGAAATTTGGTTTGTATTGATTTTCTGTGGATCATCTATATCAATCGTAATGGCTTGAATGTGCGGCTCTTTTTCTGTGGTCTCGTCAATTTTGATGCGAACCGCAGCAACAGCCACTTGATAATTGTTTTCTACCTGACGACGGATTAACGTCTGCATTTGCTCGGTCACATACTCTGTCATCTGCTTGTCTTGTTGTCCGATGAGGTTGTCGGCAATTTGTTTCCACTGATTCTCTGTGGGTTCTTTGACCATTTTTTGCTGGTATTGACTGATGCGAAGCGACAGTTCTTCTTGTGATAAATTGAATACGCTAAAAACCGGGGACAGGATCGTCATCAAAATGATTAATCCCATGACCATTTTGACGTACCGTTGCAAATTCGTATTCGGTAATATCAGATCAAGGAAGGCTGCCAACAGTACGAGCAAAATAATTTTTTTAAGCCATAGCGTAAGCAAGTCCATTGCATTCACCTACCGAACCATCATTGAGATATTTCCTGCCGTAATGATGATTGTTATCGCTAAAAAGAACATGAGTCCGACAGTTGCCAATGCGGCGAAGACGAACAGCAAGCTTTTACCAATCGTCCCGAGAGCCGTAATGATCGGGCTGTTGCCCAACGGTTGCAGGACGGCTGACGAGATATTATAGATTAGCGCCAGCACCAGAATCTTGATTGCAGGAAAGGCACACAGGAATAAAAGAATGACTACTCCTGCCAGTCCTACTGCATTTTTGACCAGAAGCGAAGCGCCAACTACCGTATCGGCTGCATCGGAAAACATCCGACCGACCACTGGTACGAAGTTCCCTGTCACGTATTTTGCCGTACGGAGTGTCACCCCGTCTGTAATTGCGCTGGTTGCTCCCTGTATGCTGATGACAGCTAGGAAGATCGTTAGAAATGAGCCCAACGCACCCATCGCCACATTCCGCAGAAGATTCGCCAATTGTGTAACCTTGTATCGCTCGGAGAAAAGACTCACGATGGACAAAAGCGCTGATAAAAAGATGAGGGGAAACACAATGGTTGCAATCAGGATTCCACTGATGTTGATCATGAAGACAATCAGCGGATGAAGCATAGCAGCCGATGCAAAGTTTCCCATGGATGCAAGCAAGGCAACAACGAGCGGGATCATGGCAAGCATGAAATCGGACATGTCACTAATGGCATCCTTCGCATACGAGATAGCGAGATGAAAGCTGTTCATTGCCAGCACCATCAAGACGAGATAGGTAATGGAGTAGGCGACGGTACTGACCGTGTTACGTTCGAAAGCATTTTGCATGGATTCCAGAATCATGGCGAATACCGTAATCACGATGATTGAGCTTAATAGCTTCCCATTAATCCAGATTTCGTGAAAAACAAATTTCACCAACCCTTTACAGATGCTTGAGAACGTAAATTGCTCATCCTGCATGATCA
Source organism: Brevibacillus nigriterrae (assembly GCF_049846925.1). Lineage (NCBI taxonomy): Bacteria > Bacillati > Bacillota > Bacilli > Caryophanales > Paenibacillaceae > Brevibacillus > Brevibacillus nigriterrae. The sequence goes on along the minus strand of NZ_JBNCMT010000003.1, from coordinate 20,310 downwards.
TCGGTACAAATCCGGGTGATTGAATATCCGGGAGGTATCCTTTGTATTCCTCCAACGTCTTCTTCCAGAACTCCTCTACTCTATGGGTATCAAGGTGCTGCGCCTGTTGTTTCACAATTGTATCGATCGGATTGATCGGATTGGTTGTAGCCGGTTCTTGCGCCAATGCGATTCCAGGTAGAAAAAGGAGTAGGAGGATGAAACAAAAGCGCCCGATACGATACATGAGTATCACTCCTGCATTTCTACTGCTTCATCCGATGAGTTAGGTCTTACACCGGAAGCAGATGAATAATGGTTTCGATAATGATCTGAACGATTGGCACTGCCAGAATCAGGATCAGGACTTTTCCGGCAAGTTCGATTTTGGAAGCTATGGCTCCTTGCCCTGCATCTCTCGTTACCTGAGCACCAAATTCCGCAATATAAGCAATCCCGATGATCTTGAGGATTGTCTCGAGAAATACAAGGTTCAGGTCAGCTTGTACAGCCAATCGCTCCAGCACCCGGATTACATCTGAAATCTTGTCAATCAGGAAGTAAAAGATGATGATCCCGCTGACGATAGCGATGAGAAATGCGAAGATCGGTTTTTGTTCTTTTACGACAATTGCGAGTATGGTTGCGATTAATCCAAGTCCGACAATTTGGACGATTTCCACCCTGATTCACCTCTTCCTAGTTGAACAAGAAGACGCGTTTGACCTCGGTAAACAAATCTCCCAGATAGTGGGCAACCATGTAAAGGACTACAACGAAACCTACCAGTGTCGCCCAATGGGCAATTTCTTCTTTCCCTGACTGTTTGAGTACGGTATGAATGACGGCCGTGATAAAACCGACTCCAGCGATCTGGAATACAGGAGTCACATCAAAATCCACGATCAACACCTCTTTTCAGAGCATCAATATTGCCACCAAAAGACCACTTAAAACGCCTAAGCTCTTGTACATTTTCTCGTACTTACTCTGGTCAAAACGCGCCTCTTCTTCGATACTTCTCATTTGTGTAACAGCTAGACGCAAGTGCTTCTGCTGGTCTTCCCGATCGGAGCTGCCGAGAACATAGCCTAAATTCAAGAGCACGTTCTTTTCATCCTGACGAAGTGAGGTTTCCTTCCAATGACGATTCAGTGAATGCTGCCAGCAAGTACTTGTCGCCATTCCCTCTGTCGACTGCAGCAGCTCGGCACCCGTCAGAAAAAAGTTACCTACCTCGGGTTGGACTCTTTTACCGATCTTGACAAATGCCCGGTAGAGTGGAGTCGCTCCATAAACTATTTCTGTCTCAAGCATCTGCAGAGATAAGATCCAGCTTCGCAACTGCTGCGGTCTCATCGCATAGTACTTAGCGATTTGCCAACCGACCATGGTGGCAGAGAATATGATAATGGCTGCTCCAATCAGCTTGACCATGCGACCTTCTCCTTTTCAAGCAGCTTTAACCCGGCATCGTATACACCACGAATCGTTCCTACTCCTGATGATCGATCGAGCACAACATAGCGGGAAAAAACTTGCTGACTGATCAGTTTGGCAATGGTGGGGCGCCGCATCATATCCTCAATTGTTGCGCCATGTGCCGAGCAAATCACGCTGACACCCGCATGGATGGCTTCCCAGATCGCTTCACTGTCCTCGCTTCTGCCGATTTCGTCCACGATGATCACGTCAGGAGACATGGACCTGATCATCATCATCATCCCCACTGCCTTCGGACAAGCATCGAGCACATCTGTACGAGGCCCTACATCTCGTTGAGGTACTCCATTGAGACAGCCTGCCAATTCTGAACGCTCGTCCACAATCGCCACTTTACGGCTGGAAGCATATTCGTTTCCGTAGCTGATCATACGTGCCAAGTCTCGAAGCAAGGTCGTTTTCCCACATTGTGGCGGTGAGAGAATCAAGGTGTTGCACACTTTGGAGTTATCTAAAAGTGAAGGCAATACTTTTGCTGCCACACCCTTTTTTTCTCGGGCGATCCGAATATTGAAGCTTGTTATATCGCGAATTCCTTTGATATCACCACGTTCGAGGACAACCTTACCTGCAATTCCGATTCGGTGCCCTCCCGTGATCGTGATATATCCTCTCTTCAACTCTTCTTCGAGTGCGTACAAGGAGTGTTGGCTGATTTGATTCAACAGCTTTGTTGCATTTTCTTCCGTGAAAATCCATCCGTTCCTGGCATTTGCCGTTAGCTGGCCTGTTGCTGTAATGAAGCTGACTTGTTGCGAGTACCGAATCTCAAGGGGGAGATTCTGCCTTAGCCGGATTTCCTCGATGTTCTCCCTTACAGCGGTGGGTAAAGCGGAAAGAATTTGGCGGATCGGAGCAGGTAGAATCGGTATTACTTCCTTCATCTCATTTCCCCCCTTTGTCCACATTTACTTATCTCATCCTATGCGGGGGTGGACGAGATTTATTCCAATAAAATACCCACTTGGCATAAGCAGAAATGGGTACACGTGGTAAAAAAAACTTCGAGATGTTTTTAACAGAAAAAAAAACCGGGAATCGACTCCCGGCTGTATCTTTATGTTGGATTTACTGCATGGATATCCTCTGTTGGCTCGATCACATAGTAATTGGAATGGCAGGTCGGACATTCGGTTTCAAAGATATAGGCATCCTCGCTATCGTCGAGGTCATAGAATTCCGTATCATCCTCGTCATCGTATACGGAATAGACCGTTACATCGTCATCCCCATCATCGTACACATTTTCATATAAATCATCATCGTCATCGAACAGAAACAGCTCCACATCGTTTAAGTCTTCATCAACAGCTTCCACATACTCTTCCGTCTCTTCCAATCGACGATAAACAGCTTTGACCTCACTTGTCAGCTCGTCCAAGACTTCGATCATTCCTGTCATGATCTTGCCCTCACGACTCGTCTCACCTAATTCCAGCCCGTCGGCTAGACCGCGCAGATAGGAAATACGCTTTTCCAAATATTCCATGGTGATCCCTCCTCGCACTTGTTTCAGATGTATTATCCCCATTGGAATGCGAGTTACCATTGGAAAAATATGTGTTACTCTCTTTTTTCCTACAGTATTATTTGCGAATCCCTATAAAAATCAGAGCAACACCCAAAAAGATGATCAGCATTTTGGAATAGTTGATTTTTTCAGCCATACCGACAAGCCCGATTGTCGTTGTAGAGAGCAAAATCAAGGGGCCTACCAATGCTAAGCCTGAATTGACCAGCAATGCCTTTTCTACCTGATTTAATTTCAGAATCAATATGGCTGCCATAATCTCGATGCTACCTGAGAGAATACGAAGAACAGCCATTCCCAAGACAGCTTTTTCAAACATCCCCTGTCCCCCCTCTACACAACTGTATGCACCTCAAGCTTAAATTAGTCTCGTCCATGTCACTCCAAAAGTTTGTCTCGCATAGGCTGTATGAAATGCAAAGAAAGAAATGAGGAGACACCATGATCGAAACACCAACTACACCATGGCCAGACGATTGGATCGATCCTTCCCAGGTGCGATGCAAGAAACCACGTCATGATGGATTAACCATGGTCATTGATAAGGGGCTCGGACTGCATGCCTTTCGGGATTTGCTGGAGACGGGAGGACCATACATTGATATATGTAAATTAGGCTTTGGCACTTCAGTGTTGTATACAGCATCACAGCTTCAGGAGAAGATCAAGGGTGCGATTCAACACCAGATGTACATCATGCCAGGTGGTACTTTTTTTGAGGTTGTCAGCCAATTTCATTCGGTTAGTGACTATCTACACTTCATCCATCAAGTTGGCTTCAATGCGGTGGAGATATCCGATGGCACATTTCCCATCCCAACGGAACAACGAGAAGAAGCCATTCGATTGGCCTGTGATCTCGGTCTGATGGTCTGTACAGAATATGGTAAGAAAGCGTCCAGTTTTGTCGCTGAGCTTGAGGAACTGATTCATACGGTAGAGGCAGATATACGCGCAGGTGCTTCCTTTGTCATTATTGAAGCAAGAGAAAGCGGGAATGTCGGAGTGTTTAACAAGGAAGGAGAATGCGATCTTTCTTTTGTGTCGGAAGTGATAAAAGCCGCAGGACCCTTTACGAGTCGACTGATTTGGGAGGCACCCAAGAAAGCACAGCAAGTAACTCTCCTTGATGCTGTCGGCTTTCAAGTTAACTTGGGCAATATTGCACCTTCTGACGTACTGTCGGTGGAAGCGTTGCGAAGAGGCCTGCGAGCGGATACATCTGCTGCGGTTATCGAGAGGAGATTGCGATCATGCGAATCGAAGTAGTACCGACAGTAGAAGAAATCCGGCAAGATCATATCAGCAACCATACTGTCGTCATGATTGATGTCCTCAGAGCGTCTAGCACCATTCTTACCGCCCTTGCCAACGGCTTTGAGCAGGTCATCCCTGTGGAGACAATTGGTCAGGCATACACCCTTCGCACCTCACAGACAATCCTTGCAGGTGAACGCCATTGCAAAAAAATATCCGATTTTGATTTCAACAACTCTCCTACCGAACTGGCGAAAGGGAACCATAAAGGATTTCAGCTTGTGCTAACTACTACAAACGGGACGAGAGCGATCCAAAAAGCAGAACGGTCTGCCCATCTCCTGATTGGTTCTTTTTTAAATGCGACGGCGTGCATGAGAGTGGCTGCCGAAAAAAAGCTGGATATAACTTTATACTGCGCCGGGTCGAGGCAAGAATTTGCCCTGGAGGATGGTCTTGCCGCCGGATGTATGATTCACAAGCTCAAAACTCTTCTGCCCAACATTCAGGTATGTGATTTGGGGGAAGCATTAGAGGCGAGCTATTTGTACGATGCTGACAAACTACCGCAGCGATTGCAGCAAACAACCACCGGAAGACGCTTGGTCCAACATCAATTCATGGCTGACCTAGCCTTCTGCGCTCAGGTTGACCTGTTTTCAATCGTTCCCGTTGTAAAAGAGAGACGCATACTCCCCCACCTTGTCTCATAGAAATGAAAAGGAGTACATGGGACAGGGGTTCGATTTGGCATGCAGATATTTTCTGGAGAAGTAATGTTGGTCATCCTGATCGTTGTCGGGCTAATTGGTCGATCACCGATAATTGCAACTGCAGCCAGTATGCTCTTGGTGTTAAAGCTCACTTCATTGGAACGGCTGTTTCCTTCGGTTGAGCGGAGGGGGTTGGAATTGGGATTGCTCTTTCTGACCATCTCCGTGCTAGTGCCGTTTGCCAGTGAAAAAATATCATGGCGTGATGTCATTCCCTTATTCACTACACTATTGGGAGTACTTGCTTTAGCAGGCGGGGCCATTGCGACGTACATGAACGGAAAAGGGCTAGATATGCTTCGCTCCGACCCCCAACTCATATTGGGACTGGTCATTGGTTCGATTATTGGCATCGTATTTTTCCGGGGAGTTCCCGTTGGTCCGCTGATGGCGGCAGGAATTACTGCCTTTTTGTTAAAGCTGTGGGAATGGATCGTCAAATAGTACGGATTGCAACAATAAAAGGCTGTCGACGGGACAACAATACCCTGTCAACAGCCTTTATTATTTCACTGATTATGCACGAGATACGTATGCCTCTGTACGTGTATCGATGATCAGCTTATCACCTTCATTAACGAAGAGAGGAACGTTAACTACGAAGCCTGTTTCCACAGTTGCTTTTTTCGTAACGTTACTTGCTGTATCGCCTTTTACGCCTGGCTCACACTCAGTTACCACGAGTTCAACTGTATTTGGAAGCTGAATACCAATCACTTCGTTGTTGTATTGCATAATATTTACGTTCATATTTTCTTTGAGGAAGTTCAACTCACGCTCGATTTGTTTACGAGTGAATGTCACTTGCTCAAAAGTTTCGGTATTCATGAAAGTGTAGTCGTCACCGCTGCCATACAAGTATTGCATCGTGCTTTGCTCGATACGTGCAGGGCTAACTTTTTCACCACCGCGGAATGTCATCTCTGTTACGTTGCCGTTACGGAGATTGCGAAGTTTTGAACGAACAAAAGCAGCGCCTTTACCCGGTTTTACGTGTTGGAATTCAAGTACGCTGTAAATGTTGTTATCAACTTCAATGGTTAAGCCAGTACGAAAGTCGTTAACTGAAATCATGATAAGCCTCCTAACAGATCTTCAACAAAAATATTATAATTTAGACAGGCAAAATGAGCAACTCTTTCGTTGATTTCGTCAGAATCTCAATGCCTGTTTCCGTGATGACCACATCATCTTCAATTCTCACTCCGCCTAAGCCTGAAATGTAAATACCCGGTTCGACGGTTACCACATTGCCCGGTTTTAATTCTGCTGCACTCACTGCAGACAAGTTTGGCGTCTCATGAACGAGCAGTCCAATTGAGTGACCAGTGGAATGGCCGTACGCTTCTGCATAGCCCGCATCCCGAATAATATCTCTCGTGAGCGCATCTGCTTCTTTCCCCGTCATACCTGGTTTCAGGTTCTCTACACAATTTAATTGTGCACGGAGAACGATATCGTAAATTTCCTTCATTTTCGGATCCGGTTCCCCGACAGAAACCGTTCTTGTGATATCAGAAATATATCCTTGATAGAGTGCACCGAAATCAAGAGTGACCATTTCTCCCGCCTGGATGATCTTGTCACTGGCAACTCCGTGTGGAAGAGCACCACGTACACCTGATGCAACAATGATATCGAAAGAAGAAGAAGTAGCACCAAGCTTGCGCATATAGAATTCCAGTTCGTTTGCAACTTCAATCTCACTTACACCTGGTTTGATAAACGTACAAATATGGGCAAAGGCAGCATCTGCGATACGTACTGCTTCTTTAATGATTGCAAGCTCTGATTCATCTTTCACTTCACGGAGGTGTTCAACGAGTCCATTTGTCGCAACAAGCTCCACGCCCTCGAATGCATTGCTCCACTCTTCAAACGTGCTGTACGTGATATGATTTTTTTCAAAAGCAAGTTTTTTCACGCCAAGCGCTTGCAATTGGTCAAGAATGGCTGGCAGTGTATTGCGCAAAGTATCGACAATCGTGAAGTCCTGTGCTTGTTCTGTCGCTTGGTCAATATAACGGAAATCGGTCAACAAAATGGCTTTATCTTGTGAAACAATTACCCAACCTGCTGAGCCGGTAAATCCGCTCAAATATCGACGGTTGATCTTGTAATCCGTAATAAACGCATCCACACTCTGTTCAACCAAGAACTTCCGCAAGTTTTCAAGACGTTTTTTCATAATCCCTCTCCCCTTCAATATCTGCTTTCTTATTTTGATTTCTCGTGCAAACGGCGAGCAAGTGCACGGACCGCCCACTCATATCCGTCACTTCCCAACCCGACAATCTGTCCGATTACCACGGGAGCGATGACAGAATGATGGCGAAATTCCTCTCTTGCATGTACATTGGAGAGGTGAACTTCGATGGTTGGCAAATTCACGGCAGCGATTGCATCACGTAAAGCGTAGCTATAGTGTGTAAATGCACCCGGATTCATAATGATCCCATCGTGAACACCCTTGGCCTCATGGATGGCATCAATCAATACTCCCTCATGATTGGACTGCTTATGTACGAGAGTAACACCAAGTTCTTGACACACCAGACCTAACCGTTCAACGATATCATCCAATGTCTCATAACCGTAAATCTCCGGTTCCCGCTTCCCCAACAAGTTCAGATTAGGTCCATTTAGCAACAATAATGAAGCCATGGCTCGCCCCCTCGGAAAAAAATTTTTTTGTTGTCATTTTACCATAGAAGCGAGCAAAAGTTGAATCATTATTCTTCACTAAACCGTTCGGCAGTAAGAGTCATTCCAATAAACAGGCCAAATGAAAGAAACCAGGCTAACTCGGTACTTAATGTGTTCATAGTCCACTCCATGATGTGAAAGAAAAAACCAAAAACGACCATAAATGCCAGACCATAAACAATACCCAACCACCAGATTTTTCGCCCACTCAATAGAATCGAATAAATGACAGTAGCAATAAGCGTGTAGAAAAATAAAAGCCCTATTCCGAGCACGATGGCGGTATACGAATCTTCTGCCGATGCGCCAATCAAGGGCCTTGAAAAAGCTCGGACACCATAAGGAGTAAAATTCAGGAAGAAGAAGACCATTCGAAACAGCCCCCAGAAAATCGCTCCCCAAAATGAAACTTCTATAATTTTTCTCCACTTGATTGGCTTCAATCGGACACCCTGAAAGAAGTCCTGTGAATCATTCATCATACCTCTCATCATCATCACCTCTTGTCTAGTATGCGCTGGAGGCAAAAAATCATTTCATACTCAAGAGTGAGATCGGCTCATTTTCAAGGTTGATTTCGTTGAAATTATACCCATAACCCTATCTACTGGTGGCATGAGACATAGGAAATAAGGTAATATAGTAGGAAAGGATGGTGATTTCTTTTGGCACAACAAAACGTTCCAGCATACGGTGGTCAAGCCGTCGTCGAAGGTGTCATGTTTGGCGGTAAAAAAGTAACCATCACTGCTATTCGACGGAAAAACCAAGAGATTGAATACTATGAAGAAGAACGCAAAGAACATAAATGGACGTCTCTTTTAAAGAAAGTTCCTTTTCTTCGCGGAGTTGTTGGGCTGGTTGAAGCCAGTGCTAATGGAGCCAAACATCTGAACTTTGCTACCGAACGTTATCATCTGGAATCGGATGAAGAACCTTCGCAGGGCCCTTCCAAGCTGACGATGATCCTCGGAGTAGCTGTGGTCGGTATCCTCTCCTTCTTGTTTGGAAAATTGCTATTCACACTCGTTCCCGTGTTTCTGGCAAAATTCCTCTTTGGGAAATGGGTTCCGGACGGTGTATGGCAAAACCTCGTGGAGGGTGGAATCAAACTTGTTCTGCTTCTCGTTTACATTTATCTGATTGCACAGACCCCGATGATCAAAAGACTATTCCAATATCACGGTGCTGAGCATAAAGTGATTAATGCCTATGAAGCTGGGGTAGAATTAACAGTAGCGAACGTACAGAAGTTTTCGACTCTGCATTATCGTTGTGGAAGCAGCTTTATTATTTTCACTGTATTGGTTGGGGTTCTCGTCTACTCCATGTTCACATATGAAACCATGCTCGAACGTGTAGTACAACGAATTGTATTGTTGCCGGTCGTAATCGGTCTCTCTTACGAAGTTCTGCAATGGACAAATCGCATGCGTGACTTGCCAGTGCTTCGCTTCCTTGGATACCCCGGATTGTGGCTACAAAAGGTGACAACTAGAGAACCTGATGATTCACAAGTGGAAGTAGCGATCGCTTCATTCAACAAGATGCGTGAACGTGATCAAGAATTACTTCAAAGCAATTACGCAACAACAGGTTAGTATTATTCCCTAAATCGAGGTGGGGACAATGTTGGCGAGGGTTTCACCTGTAATTTTGTTGATATTAATTCTGGCTATAATCGGTTTTGTCATTGAATTTATGCAAGATCCGATTAACATGATGATTATCCTGGGTCTCACTGCCGTAGTACTGTTCCTAGTCAAAAATTTTATGAAATCAGGCAAGTTTCTCCCTCAATTCTCAAAAGCAGCTCCTCCCAAACCTGTACGCACACCTGTGAAAAAAAGCAAAAGACACGTACCATTTCAAGTGATTGAGGGAAGCAAAGGAAAGAACAAAGAGAAAGAGAAAGACAAAGAAAAAGAACCTCGGATTTTTCATTAACACACCACACATAGAAAGCGGCCGCCTCAGGAAGAAGGCAGCCGCTTTTTTGCATCTCTATTTTTCAGATTTTCATTTTTTCTTGTGGGATCCTGCGGAATACTTCTACATACCGTTCGAAGTTCCACGTCTTTAGAAATTTCCTCGCTGCATTTTGACCCGATTCATACAATTGCACTCTCGTCTCTTTGGATAAATGAAACTGTGTCGTTCGAACACCTAATGTCGGTATAAAAATGGTCCGAACCGCATGAGCCGTCTGAATATGTTGCCTGTCGTGGGCATCCAGCATGGTTGTGAGTAACGCTTTACTGAAAGAAGCAATTCCTTTAATCTCTGCAGGCTGATCGACTTTATGCTCTTCGCTCAAGCGAAACCCAAACGTTGGCCATCTCGGCCGGTCGGGCACATCGAATAGCCAGACGGGAAAATTACTTAACAGGGCTCCATCTACGATCAGATGAGGTGCGTAATCTTTTGTAATCGTTGCTGGTTGAAAAAAATACGGGATGGATGAGCTCATACGTACCGCCTGTGCAATGGGAAACGTATCCGGATTAATCCCGAAAGTGCTGAGAGCATCCGGTAAGACAAGCATTTGACCGCCCGTAATATCGGAAGCAATGATCCGTAACTTTTCTTTCGGCAAATCCCCAAAGGTACGAATTCCCTTCTTTCTCAACAAACCATTCATGAATTCTTCTACCGGGTGCGCTGAATAGAGTCCCTTTTTCCAAAACAGATTGTACATGGGACCGACAATCGGGATCCGAGTCCATCCTGTCCGCCTCATGAACATGGAATAATCAAGCGTATCAAACACCTCATACAGCTCACGACTAGTATAGCCAGCACTTAGTAGAGCTGCTACGATTGATCCTGCCGATGTTCCCGCTAATTGATCCCAGACATAGCCATGCTCTTCCATCTCAGCCACGGCCCCAATCAAAGCAATACCTTTGACGCCGCCCCCTTCGAACACACCATCCGCTTTCACCCGCATCCCTCCTCTCTACAATATAGGAAGGTGAATAAAAAAAAGAACGCATGTAACTACCTGCGTTCCTGCACTTCTTCTTTCTGCTCGTCTTCCATTCGGATTCGTCGAAGTTCTGCTGCCCGTAATGGATCCTGGAGGAAATACTGCATCAAATATTCAATACACGTAATGGACTCCCAGCTTAAATGGTGTTCGATGCCTTCCACATCTTTATAAATATGTTCCTCATCCACACCAATCGTGCGTAAGAAATCCTCTAGTAACGCATGTCGGTCCACTAACCGCTTTCCGATTTTCTTCCCCTTGGAAGTAAGTACCAGACCACGATACTTTTCATATACTAGATATTTATCTTTATCAAGTTTTTGAACCATTTTGGTAACTGATGAAGGGTGTACTTCCAAGGCCTCGGCGATATCGGAGACGCGAGCATATCCTTTTTCTTCAATTAAGCTGTAAATTCTTTCTAAATAGTCTTCCATACTTGGAGTTGGCACACTAATCCCTCACTTTATCCGTATTACCAATTAAGCACGTAAAATCATAATACCGTGCTTCGTAGACATAAGGCAAGCTTAATAGTCACATATCCTGTCTGCCACTTGTTCTTATTTCTTCCTAATACCCATACACTTGTACCAAGCGCACTTCGAAATAAAGGATGATGCTTGATGAAGCTTGGGACGTGGCAGTTTGCTGGTTTGTTCACGTTAGCAATTCTTGGCGCCAATCATGTTAGTGGTGCTGAGTGGATGCGTTATTTTACCTATTATGGCAGTTGGGGAACAATCGGTCTTGTCTTGACAATACTTTTGATTACGTATTTAAGCAGTAAACTCGTGCGTCTCATCCACTTCTTACAAATCCGCTCCGTCTCAGAGCTTTTTCAATTGATCTTTGGGCCTGTCGTGAGCCCTGTTCTCACCTTTCTGTTTTATTGTATAACGATTGGTTTTTCTGCGTTTGTGCTTCAGGACCAGGTACAGCAGCTGTTTTCACTTGCGGGGATTGCACCTGTCATTTCTCTGTTGGTGTTTTTAGGTATACTTCTTTTCGCAGTAACTATTTCCATTCAGAACGTTAGTAAAGCTGCCCTTGTTGGTGTCATTTTAGCAATCATCTATGTCTTGCTTTTTTTCATAAAACAACCGCATATCCAATTGCCCAGCTTCGCCTATCAGTTTAATCTTTGGTGGGGGGTTCGAGCGCTATTTTTTACCTCTTCCCATCTTTTGCTTTCACTGGTTATCCTTATTCCTGCTGTCGCACGGATGTCAGATGTGCGTTTGGCTGCCAGGGGAGTATGGATCGGTGGCAGCTTTTTTGCACTTCTAGCTCTTCTATCTCATTTTGTCTTGCTGGCATTCTGGCATGATGTGAATGCAACTACACATCCTTTTTATGTTCTGAGTGCAAACCTGTTCCTCAGTGGTTTCTCACTCTTTCTGGTGATTTCAGCATTGCTTTGTTTACTTTATATTGCGATCTGGTCAGAGGGGCTCGCACACTTGGTTGCCATGCGTTTTGATATCAATCAACGGCCTTTGCAGATCTTGTTATTGGCAAGCATCGCGGGTATTTCGTTTATCTATGCTCTCAGTTTTTGGTTCGGTTTGTTCACCTACTTGTCTGCTGTATACTTTGGTTTATTCTTTCTCCTGTTTTTGATTCGGCATATATGGCGTGCTGCTAAAAAAAATAAATAAGAAAAGGTACGAGAACCAAATCTCGTACCTTTCTTTTTTACTTCTTGGTGTATTCAATTTGGAAAATTTCCCAACCATACAGATTCTTGCTGTTGTCGTTATATTTGATGTAATACACGACATCGTACAAACCGAGTGAATTTTCATTATACTCGCCACGTACCTTGAATTCTGTGGTGTGTTCATCCGAGATGGTCAATACACCTTTGTAATCATGCAAAAAGACTTTTTGTACACCAAGTTTAGTTGCAGCATCTTGCAAATTATTCAACGCATCTTGCTGGAAGTAATTCGCAGCGGTTGGGCTGTTCTTTTTGTAAGCGTATGTTGCTGCAGTCAGGAAGAAGTTTAATTTGTCAATTTTGGTTTGCTGTGTAATCTTGCGCAAGTAGACATCATGCAATCTTTTCAATGTTACGGCAAATTCTGCACGAGTCATTTTCTTAGCAGGCTCCAACACTTTTTCATTCGGTGTATAGATCGCATATTCCTGAAGCGCAGTGGCATATGGTGATATCGTATCCGTGTATTTCGTCGGTTGTTTCCACGCATAGAAGCTGTCAAAACGGGCTTCTACATCCCAAGGCTTCACGTTGAAGGAATGGGCAATGTACGGTGATAGCACATGGAAGAAAACAGCACTTGCTTCTTCACGAGAGAGTGGCTGGTTGAGTTGCGGTCCTGTTACTGACCAGGTATGCCACGTTTTTTCTGTGTTTTTCATTTTCTTGCCATTTGCTGAAAGATGCAGATAATACAGCAAGTTCTCTGCTGGGTTGTACTTGATGTACATCCGTTGATTCGTATAAAACATGCTGTTCAAATTGCCAAACAACTGTTTTGCTTCTGCTGCTGACCAATGCTTGCCATCGATACGATTGGTAGCAAGTGGATCCGCATAGTTACCAAACGTCGCAGTGAACACTCGATTAATCAACACGAGCGCTTCACCACGCGAAACAAGTGCATTTGGTTGAAACTCATTTTTATAACCGTTATACACACCCAGCGCAGACAGATAGTCGACGTATTCTTTGGCCCAATGTCCCTGAAGGTCTTTAAACACTGGAGCTGCTGTGGTGGTAGATGCACCAACACTTGCTGTTGGTACCAGTAAGGCAAATACAAAGAAAAAAACCAATAATTTCCTTAACATGGATGCTCCCTCCAAACAAAAATATACAATCATAAGTATACCGAATAGAGCAGGAACTTTCATCCAATTTTTAGATTTTTTTATTTATAAATTTAACTATTTATAAATGTAACTATCAGAAATGTGCGACACGGTTACGTCCACCTTGTTTGGCTTGATACAGTGCCTGATCGGCGTGCTCCACCAGTTGTTCATGTCGTTGATCCTTCGTCATGAAGAGAGAAGCAACACCCAGACTGACCGTAACGTGTTCACTTACTACTGATGCAAAATGCGGAATCTGTAATAATTCCACTGTTCTCCGCAATTCGTGTGCGATAAGGATAGCTTGCTCTACTTTATGATCTGGCAGAAGGATGGCGAGTTCTTCTCCACCGTAACGTGTCAGGAGTCCATTAACCCGATTAACTTTTTCATCCAACGCTTTCGCTACTTGCATTAAACAGTTATCCCCTGCTTGATGACCGTACGTGTCGTTGAATTCTTTGAAGCAGTCGATATCCAGCATGATCAAAGACAGGTCTTGTTGGCGGTACAAGGCCTCTTCAGTAAGCATCGGCAGCTTTTGGTCAAACACCCGGCGATTGGCAATGCCCATCAAACTGTCAATACTGCTCAAATGTTGCAGGTACTGATTCTCATAATACAGACGTTTTTCCCACTCTCTTTGGACAGTAACATCCCTGAAAACAACAATATACGCAGGCATGCCTTGATACATCAGGTAAGTCATTTTCCCCTCTACATCTATTTTTTTGCCAGAGGGTAGATGTAGCTGAAATTGAAGAAGCTCTTGTTGCTTCATCTCTTCCTTTGTCACAACAGTATTGGTATCCAATGAAATCAAGCTGGTGGATTGAATGAAATCCTCCAGTTTGCTCCCAATCAATTGTTGGGGATGATTCAATTCGAACAATTTGGCACCCTTATCATTCGTCAGGACGACCTCGCCATTCTGCACAACCAACAGTGCCTCTGGTGATAGTTCAACCAAATGGCGATAGCATTCTTCACTTTGAGCAAGTAAGTACATCTTGTTTTGAATGGTCGTGACCATTTTGGTGAATGCATCGCTTAGCTGACGAAACTCTCGTGGGGCTTTGCGAAAATGAGCGGGATTAAAAGTGATCTGGTAATTTCCCTTCTCAATCTGTTCTGCAGCTCGTTGGAGACTGAACAGTGATTCTCTTATCGTTTCCACCAGATTATAAATAATGGTTGCCCCGATCAGCATGACTAGGATGGCGCTCACACTGATCATCAACAGTTTTTGGTTAAACGAAGTGAAAACTTCTTGCTTGGTGATTTCACTGATTAAGAGCCACTTATGCTGGTTCACCCAAGCATATGAGCCATAGACTTCATTATCTACATAATTAAAATAACTTTTTTTGATCTGATCATCTGATAATGCTGCATCAAAGACAGGACTGGTCACACGGTACTGCAATCGGGTCGAGAACTTAACTTTTCCCTGATCAATCAGATTCTTGGTATATCTCGATTCCGTAAGCATGGTTCCATCCTGATTCAAGAGGTATGTTTCTGATGATAGTCCTTCACGAAAGTGAGTAATTAATTCTTCAATGGAGCGGATATAGACAGTTCCAACGATCACTCCCTTGAACTGGAGCTGCTCATCTAGCACTGGTGCAGTGAACAAAACGACTGGTCTGCCCATAGTTTTATCGATCATCACTTCACTGACGAATTCCTTGCCATTTTGGGCTGCATGAAAATAGTCTTCGCCAGACACATCAATCCATTGACTGCCATTGGTATCAACCGCACGAATACCAGCAGCATTGACAAAAGACAGGGAATAGAATTCCCGTTGTTGCGCTTGAAATGAAAACAGGTCGCTTCGTAAATCCTCCATTATCAATTGCTTTGTTCCAAAAAATTTGGCTAATCCACGAATATCAGAAGACCGCTCGTCCAACCACTTCTCGATAAATTCCTTTTTGATGTTGATTGATTGTGATAGTCTCTTCTGAATATTTTGTTCTTCTCGCTGGTACTCCAGAATAGAAAAAGGAACCATCGTTACGAATATAATTACTACCATTAGTAAAAAATTCCAAAAGCGCAATCTGTTTCGAAGTGTATCCAATTGGATGAAGTTTGCGATTCGTCTGAACATTCGTTTCACCCCTCGCTCATTTCGATACCGATAATGAGCAATCATTCTGTTAATTCTACGCTCGTAATTGTAAAAAGAGATGTTCAATTCGTTATATCATTCTAACATAGGTGCGCAACTTTTGTCGAAATATGTCTAATTACTGGTTGATTGTGTACGAACTGGGTTCTCTCTCCTGCCGTATTGTGTATGAGGATGACTTACAAAGGGGGATCAATCCTGCATGGGCAGAATCCAGCGAGTTTTTAATAAATGGTCAAAGGCAAAATTGGTGATGAAACACGGTGAACTGAACAATTATCATCCGAAAACAAAATACCTCTCCGAAGGCAGTCTGCATCAGATGTTGAAAGACTACAATATGGTCTATATCAAGCCTGTGTACGGGATGCACGGAAAAGGCGTAATGCGCCTGGATCGCAAAAATAGTGGCTATCGGCTACGATCAGGATCCAGCAAAAGGAAATTCTCTTCTTATTCGTCCCTCTATCAAAAAGTCAGGAATACAATTAAAAAGAAGCCGTATATGGTGCAAAAAGGTATTCGCTTGATGAAATATCAGAATTGTTCGTTTGACGTCCGTGTAATGATCCAGAAAAACAATCAAAAGCACTGGGAGTACAGTGGCATGCTCTGCAGGGTTGCCAACCCCAAAGGAATTGTAACCAATCTGGTACGTGGCGGACGTGTCATGCCTGTCGATCGATTGCTACAGCTTTATCTTTCTACAAAAAAGAGCGACGAATTAAAAGCGAAAATGAAGAAAATCGGTTTGAAAACCGCTTACCATTTTCAAAAGAGGTACCCGGGAATCAAAGAACTTGGGCTGGATATCGCAATCGATCGGGAGGGTAAGCCGTGGATACTGGAAGTAAACACAATGCCTGATTTATATTTGTTCTCCCGCTTATCCGACAAGAAAATGTTTCGACGCATTATAAAAAACGCCAAAGACTACGGACGTATGTAACGAAAAAAAAAGGCTATTTCAGAGAGATTGTTTCCTCTTTTGGGCAATGGACATACCATACGCAGAGGATTCCTCATTCTCATGAAATAGCCTAATAGAGAAAAATATGGGATTGAACTACTTGTAGTATACTAATAATACAAAACATTTTCAATTAAAAAGTATGTTTTCACAATAAAAAAAGACTGGCCACGAATTGACCAGTCTTTTTTTGATTAACGATTTACCAGAGAAAATGCCTTTTTTACTTCGTTAAAGGAAAGTACCATTGAGTCAAAAAGTTTTCCGTCAGCACTTGTCATCTCAAAAGGATTGGATTGTGGCATCGCTACCACGAAGACTTGAGATGCATCTTCCATGAGAACTTCTCCGATTGGTGGTCCTTCTTCTGCTGCAATTTTCTTCCACTCTTGCTTATCTAAAACCATGATTGTGAATAGTGATTGAGAATCTTCAGGATTTTGAGGTTGATAGGCAAATTCAACTACATGCTTTGCAAAGGAGTAGTTTTCTTTGATTTCTTTATCCGTAAACTCATGTATGGCATAATGTCCATTCCAATGCGCAGGGATCTGGAATCCAAAGTTTGCTGCTTTGTTCGAATATAAATTGGTTTCTTGTTCTAATGAATTTGGTACTTTGCGGAAATTCTGAACTTGATCGAGGTTTGTTCCCCACATCAACTGATCGCCGTCCACTACAAATTCAAGCGTACTCGCTTTGTTTTCACTAATGAGGAAAACTGAGTTAGATGACAAGAAATGATACGTTCCCACCGCAACACCCGCTCGCAATAACTGACCGTCTGGTGTTAGCTCCATTTTTGTTCCCTTTTTTTGATCTTCCCATTGACCATATATGGCAAATGTTTCTGGCAAAATGCTTGATACCTGGGTTAACTCCCACTGTTGCTTGTTCCATTTCCATATAGAAGAAAGATAGACACGAGTATCAGCATTTGCCTTGCCAACAATTCGTTCCAGGCCCTGCAATTCGTATACACCGTCCTGATTGAGGTCGATTGGACGAACTGACGTAAAAGCTTCAACCAATCCCACCTTTTGATCAGGGCTTATTCCTGGCAAAGGCAATTCTTTCAGGTTTCCATTATTCATCGTATACAGATGAGATGTAGAGAATCCTCCACTTCCGCCTGTATCCGCCGATACCAACAAATCAGCTTTCTTGTCACCAGTGAAATCGATGAGTGACAGTTTCGGCTCATAACCGCCATCTCCTACAAGCAGCGTCTCTTTCTGGTGTGTTGTCTGATTTTCTACTACAACTTGCAATTCTTCATAGTAAACCGTACTATCCTGAAATTTTTTCCCGAGCAACGTAATGTTCTCAGCCTTTTGATCACCAGTTACATCTGCTTGTAATGAAACAATGGGCTTCATGCCTTCAGGTACGTTGACCCCGGCAGCAGCTTTATCTGTTGTAGCTGCGACGTTTGGCTGGCTGAGTGCATGCACACCGCCTGCTCCCAACAGAGAAGTTACGATAATGCTTGTTGCTAATAAAGAATACGTTCTTTTCATATGTGTTTCCCTCTCTTTCTTCTTATACTTCTGTTATACCTTTTTCTATCCGAGAGAGGGTTACAAAAAGGTTACAGCTTACATGCTGGTATGAGAACACAAACTTCTGTTCCTTTTCCTTCTGTACTGTGAATGGACAGTTCTCCCTGATGAAGGGTCAATATCTCTTTGCAGATCGCCAAACCCAGCCCACTACCCGATTGATTGGACTTACCTTTATAGAACTTGCCGGTTACTTTGGGCAAATCTTCAGACGAGATGCCCGCTCCGTTATCGGAGAATCGAGTGAGGACATAACCTCCCTCCCCCCACGCTTTCACTTGGATCATTCCGTCTGCTCGGTGTCTGGTAAATTTCACGGCATTATCAATAATGTTAATACATACTTGCTTCAGCCGATTCATATCGCCCATCACGAGAAGGGGCTCATCGCCTATTTCAAATGAGAAAGAGATTGTACCTCCCGGACGAAATCCATACTGATGACGGACTTCCTCCAGAACATGGCGCAAATCAATCAGATGAAGCTCCATTTTCATTTCACCTGACTGAAACCGTGAGAAATCGAGCAATTCTTCTACCAGTCCAGCTAATCGGTCTGTTTCTCGTGAAATTACCTGCAACCCTTGTGTCGTCTCCTGTTTATCGTCCAAATCACCTGTTAAGAGCGTCTCACTCCATCCTTTAACCGAGGTGAGTGGCGTACGCAATTCATGAGATACAGAAGAAATAAAATCGCTTTTAAGCTTTTCATTTTTGACCAGTTCATCAGCCATATAGTTAAAAGTGGCCCCAAGTTTGCCAATCTCATCGGTGCTATCCGTTCTGATTCGTGATGTGAAGTCTCCCTTCGCCATTAAGGCAGCTATTTGGGTCAATTCCTGGATGGGTTCCACGATTCTTCGAGACATGAGCAAGCTAATCAAGATAAAAGCGGCAATCACCACAATTCCGATCACGACTGAAATTAGCGTAATTTGATTGACAGCTTCTTCTATGGATTCCATTGACACGGAATAGCGCAACACTCCGATTGTCGTATCCATATCTCTCAGTGGATTCGATACGGCTAGAACGCTTTCCCCAGTGCTCTGCACTTGTCCCGACCAAACACCAGTCTGACCTCGGAGCGCTTCTTGTACATCCTGTGTAACAATTCGATCAGACGAAACATACCCATACGACTGACGGATTATGTTCCCCTGCCAATCAATGATTTCTACCTTTGCCGACTCATTCGCCGGGATACTCTCCAAAATGTAATGGGCTTTTTCACTAAGTTTATAACCCGGGATATACGTGTTGAAAAAAGACGTTGAGGTAACGGCACGATTGACAAGAGCTTCTTTTGCACTCGTAAAATAGTACAGATGAACCGATGCGAGGAATAGCCCTTCGAAGATAGCAACTATCAATATAATGATGAGTGTGAAGCGAAGAGCCAGCTTGCGTTTGATACTACCTGAGAAATTCCTCATAACGTGCTATTCCTTTCTCCATAGATACCCGACTCCCCAAACCGTCTGAATAAATTGCGGCTGAGAGGAATCTTCCTCAATCTTTTGGCGTATGCGCCGAATATTGACATCGACAATTTTCAGATCACCAATGTAGTGCTTTCCCCAGATGTGATTCAAGATCTGATCTCTGCTGATCGCTTTGTTGGGATGTTCAACAAACAACTGTATAATCTGGAATTCCGTTGGAGTCAGTTCAACCTCCTTGGAATGCTTGAACAATTTGTGTTCATCAAGGGAGAGGGTGAATGGTCCTATTGTCAGTTGGTTCAACACCTCATGCTTATCATCCGGGAGTGGTACTAGTTGGAGTCGACGCTGCAATGATTTTACCCGGGCAACCAATTCGGCAGGACTGAACGGTTTTACAACATAATCATCGGCACCTACTTCCAGACCCTCTACCTTGTCGGTTTCCTGCCCCTTGGCGGTCAACATAATAATTCCCATTCTCGGATACTCATTTCTCAGTTTCTGACAAACCTCCAATCCAGAGATGCCAGGGAGCATCACATCCAGAATGGCTATTTGTACCACTTCACCTGCTCCAACCAGTTCGAGTGCTTCTTCACCAGTCGATG
>NZ_JBNCMT010000002.1:7884-227185 GCF_049846925.1 Brevibacillus nigriterrae | reverse complement strand
ATAGACGATAAGGTTGATAGGTTCGGTGTGGAAGTGCGGTAACGCATGGAGCTGACGAATACTAATCGGTCGAGGACTTATCCACGTATTTTCCTTAGCCAAATTTACATTGCGTATCCAGTTTTCAGGGAGCAAAAAAGCTCATGAGTCTATCTAAACAGATAGGTTTATGAGCTTTTTTTACTGGTATTATCTATATAACTTTATGGACAGCTATTACCATTTTCGGTACATTACTTGTAAATCAAGGATTTTAGCATAAACGTACAAAAATTTTCTTACTGCTGATGTTCCCCCATAAATGACATCGAACTATTCTTTGTTTGCGAATTTGCAAAATTAATTAGGGATTTCAAGTGTACTATGTTATACTCAGTCTACCATTTGCTGTACTTGTTCAATTTCCCTACTCATTTTCTCCTTGAGTAGGGTTTTTAATTGTTTTTTTAGGCAATAAAAAACAGACTCTTAAAAAAGAGTCTGTCTATATTTGTTGACAATATTAAGCTTTTTTAACGTTAGTAGCTTGTGGTCCACGTTGGCCTTTTTCCACTTCAAAAGTAACCTTTTGACCTTCGTCAAGAGATTTAAAACCTTCTCCTTGGATAGCTGAGAAATGAACAAATACGTCTTCTGCGCCTTCACGTTCGATAAATCCAAAACCTTTTTCTGCGTTAAACCATTTTACTGTACCTTGTTCCATTGTTGTTGCCTCCTAGTGTGATAACCACACATGTATTACTATCCTTGCTCTTAGGATTGTCAAGACGAAAATTGATACCTCTGTTATCCTTTACTCCGAACAAAAATAATTCTTTATTAGAATAACAGGGAATGGAGAGGATAGCAATTCATTTTAATTGTTTGTTAAATAGAGTTAGATTGAGTAGTATCTATTTACAGATTACCGTTTAAAGATTAATTAAAGTTATTCCCTTTTGATAGTAACGTGGAGGGTGCAAGAAGTTTGTTCCCTTGTTTCCTTCCTTGTCCAAGCGGGCAGTAAATACCTCTATTGTAAGCCCCTACGAACATTGCATAATACAAATCACATTGTCAAAATTTCCTCGGGCAAGATCATCCTCATGGATCCAAAAATAGACGCAGCCGACATCTCCCCACATCATCTTGGTTTTTTCCTCTTCAGAATCAAGCTGCAGCAGCAGATGCCATTTTTTTGCTTCGGAAAGCAGATCTGCCTTGTCGCTGCAATCATCTCGCAGATACCTTACGCAATCACATTGCATATCTCCTTGGATCTGCTCAGGGTTTCCTAACAATCGATTGATGGGTGGATTCCCACCGTTAGCAATGCAAGCTTCCCAGTGTTTCGGCAGAAAAACATCCCAATAGGTATCGTAATCTTCGCGATTTTGGCTCCAACTCATACCCAGACCCGCCATATTCGCAGACTCGGAAGGGGGGACGGTCCACTCAACCGAAAACGTTAAGGAACAGAGGGCAAAACGTGTCTCCTGATCATCTACGATATAATCGTCAAAATCAGGCGGATAGGGGTGTCGCTTTAATTCAGATACATCTCCCTCAAAATAAAGGACACGAGCAGTATCTGTGCTGTCATAAAAATCGTCATCATCATACATCGCAGACACGGCATAGAAAAAATAGAGAATGCCTTTCTTAGGAAGTGTCGTACCCGG
Source organism: Brevibacillus nigriterrae (assembly GCF_049846925.1). Lineage (NCBI taxonomy): Bacteria > Bacillati > Bacillota > Bacilli > Caryophanales > Paenibacillaceae > Brevibacillus > Brevibacillus nigriterrae. Next base: position 225,524 of record NZ_JBNCMT010000002.1, on the reverse strand, counting down.
AGCATTTGGCAGCTCGGCCAGATTAATCTGTCCAAGGAAAGACATCGTATAAACTTTCCAGCGGGGCCATTCAAAATGAGGTGGCAGGTCCGGGGTGCCACCTATTTTTGACGAGCCCAGAGGGAGATCATCCTCGTTGGCAGGATGGGTAAAAAGTCGAATGGACGGGCGAATCAACGGGGAAAAATCTTCTGCGTATTTGGCTAAACCTGCTTCACGGAAAAGTGATAGGATCTGTTCTTTCATTGTTTCAGCTCCTTTGCTAGACTACATAGATTTATCTTAATATCAAAGAGATGATTGTTGGTATAAATTTCCTTAACATATTAAAAAGAAAGCGCTTGCACATTCGTCGGTTCCGGTGTAAAGTGTAACTAACAGTAATTATCTGAAAATTTAAGTTATTAGTTTTTACAAGTGAATAAACAGGCAACGGCGCCATGCTCGAAGAGATTTCTTCGATGCTGGCGTCTTTTTGTTTTGTGAACGTTGGAGAAAAAGGAAAGGGGGGGATGAGAGTGAACGGGCAGCCAATACGGGCCGTGCCACTGGCAGTTAGGATTATTCCCAATGTCGATGCAGGGCTGGCAGAAAAATTGCAACTTCCACCTTCGATTCGAAGTCTGGGCATGCTCACTTCAAGCATTGACGATGTGGGCTACACGGCTCTGGATGAGGCAACGAAAAAGGCAGCAGTGGAAGTCGTCTATGCCAAATCTTTTTATGCGGGTTCTGCCCATGCATCTGGTCCGCTCTCAGGAGAGTTTATCGGGATTCTGGGAGGGGCGACACCATCGGAAGTAAGCAGCGGGCTGGATGCGGCGATTTCCATGATGGAGAACGGGGCATGCTTTTACGCCTTGAACGCTGAAGCGACACATGCCTATTATGCGCACGTCATTTCGAGAACCGGATCGTATCTGTCTCACGTCGCTGGCATCAAGGAAGGCTCTCCACTGGCCTATTTGATCGCCCCTCCATTGGAAGCGATGTACGGATTGGATGCTGCTTTGAAAGCGGCAGACGTAACCATACAGCAGTTCTACGGTCCGCCAACAGAAACCAATTTCGGTGGAGGATTATTAACGGGAAGTCAGTCAGCATGCCAGGCAGCAGCACATGCTTTTGCAGAGGCAGTAAGAAGTGTTGCTCAATCACCTATCCGGTTGGGGTGAAGAGTGGTCGGGCAAAGAAAGGAGGAAGGAGTAGTTGAGCGGAAGACAACTGTCACTAGGAATGATTGAGACGTGGGGGTATCCGGCACTAATCGCTGCGGCAGATGCGGCGGCCAAGGCAGCAGATGTCAAGGTAGTTACCTATCAGGGGGCGGATGCCGGGATCGTTACCATCTACATAGTCGGAGATGTGGCTTCGGTGAAGGCAGCGGTTGAAATTGGTGCGAGTGAAGCGAATCGGGTCGGCACGTTATTGTCCTCTCATGTGATTCCCAGACCGGATCAGAGCATTTCGCAGATGCTTTGGTCACAATTGAAAGAGGCTGCAGATAAGGCCGATCCAGAAACGGATGCAAGCGAAGCAGGGGGCACTTCGGAAAGATGGGAGCAAATGACCGTGGCAGAATTGCGCAAGCTTGCACGTGAACTGGCTGATTTTCCGCTTTCCGGACAGGAAATCAGTTCTTCCCGAAAAGAAGATTTGATTCGATGCCTGCAAGATTGGAAAGCGAGGCGGGGTGATGGCACCGCATGATTGTCGATAAGGATTTGTTGTCCATACAAGAAGTTCGCCATTTGCTCCAGCAGGCAAAAACCGCTCAGGCAGAGATTGAGCGGATGACACAGGAACAAATTGATCGGATCGTAAAAGAGATGGCGGAAGCAACCAGGCAGGAAGCAAGGAAGCTCGCTGATATGGCTCATGAAGAGACTGGGTACGGGATTGCTGCTGACAAGCTAGTCAAAAACATGTTTGCGGCAACAGAGGTATATCACTCGATAAAGGACCTCAAAACGGTAGGAATTATCGCTCGAGATGAACGGCGCAAGGTATGGGATGTAGCACAGCCAGTAGGTGTTGTTGCAGGGATCATTCCCTCTACGAATCCGACTTCTACCGTTATTTTCAAGTCGCTGATTGCCGTCAAGGCAAGAAATGCGATTGTCTTTAGTCCACATCCACAGGCCACTCGCTGCTCTGTGGAAGCAACCAGAATTTTGCAACTTGCAGCAGATAGTGCAGGTGCACCGGCTGGACTGCTAGCTTGCATTACACAGCCTACCCTGGCAGCAACACAGGAGCTGATGACACACAAAATGACCAATGTGATTTTGGCTACTGGTGGAATCGGCATGGTCAAGGCAGCATACAGTTCAGGCAAACCAGCATACGGAGTTGGTCCGGGAAATGTGCCAGTTTATATCCATTCAAGTGCCAACATCAACAGGGCTGTTCAAGAGATCATTGGGAGCAAGACATTTGATCACGGGACGATCTGCGCCTCCGAGCAGGCCATTATTGTAGATGAGGCGATTCAGCAAAAGGTCATCGCCGCACTCGTGCAGCAAGGTGCTTTCTGGCTCAATGACGAGCAGAAAGAAAAGGTTGAAGCAGTCATTCTCTCAAACGGTTCACTCAATCCTGCCATTGTCGGTCAATCACCTCAAAAAATTGCAAACATAGCTGGTATCAAGGTTCCTACGAGTGCCAAAGTTCTTATCGCACATGAGACAGAAGTAGGCAAGCATGCACCGTTATCGGTGGAGAAGCTGTCTCCCATCCTGGCCTTTTATACCGTGTCTGATTGGCAGGAGGCGTGCAAGCTTTCTATTGCGCTTCTTGAGCTTGGCGGGTTGGGACATTCACTTGGCATCCATTGTGAAGACATGAAGATAATCGAAGCGTTTGCTGTTGAAAAGCCAGCATCCCGGATTATCGTGAACGCAGGAACTACTTTTGGAGCAATTGGGGCAACGACCGGAATCCAGCCATCCATGACACTTGGCTGTGGTTCTTTTGGCAACAATATCACCTCTGACAATATCGGCCCTATGCATTTGCTAAATGTGAAACGGGTGGCTTTCGGCATCAAGGAGATGGCAAGAGCGAACCAGGGAGAGCAATCGAGAGAAAAACAATCAGCGAATGTGGTGGAGCAATCAAATGAGAAACAATCCGTCAATGTAGTTGAGAGTGCTGGTGAAATACAGGTCGCTTCCAAAGTTGCAGATCAAGTATCAGGTATGAACATTACCCGAGAAGAGATCATGTCCATTATCCAAAACGTTCTTGCTGAAATGAAAAACTAGCAAAATTGAAAAAGCAAATCAACGAAAAAATTAAGTGGTGAATAAGTAAGGTTACTTATAAGGAGGTCATTGGCATGGCAGGAGAAATGGCAGCATTAGGAATGGTAGAAACTAAAGGGTTGATTGGGGCAATTGAAGCCGCTGATGCAATGGTAAAGGCAGCAAATGTGAAATTGATAGGCAAGGTTCACGTGGGTGGCGGATTGGTGACTGTCATGGTTCGGGGGGATGTTGGTGCGGTCAAGGCGTCAACAGATGCAGGAGCGGCAGCAGCCGAAAAGGTCGGGGAACTGCTATCTGTTCATGTCATTCCACGCCCGCACTCCGATATTGAACACATCCTGCCCAAATTGGAAGGATAGAGTGCCATGGCAGTCATTACGGAAACGATGCTTCGGGCTATGCTCAGGAAAGGGATTCCCAACCCTTTTCCCATCCAGACAGGTGATAGGCTGACCCCGGCTGCGATTGATTTTTTAAAAGGAAGAGGGATTCGAACGGAACTGATAATACCTTCCGGAAATAAGCCCTCTCAAGCAGGGGAAGATGAGCCTGCCAGTGGAGGGGAGAAAAACGCATCTGTTGCATTCCAACAGGGGCATCTGATTCCGGTTGGCGTATCGAATCGACATGTGCATCTAACTGCTGATCATATTGAGCAATTATTTGGCAAGAGCTATTCACTCACCATTCAAAAGGAGCTGTCACAAACCGGAACGTTCGCTGCCAAAGAGCAGGTGACACTGGTTGGACCGACTGGAATGATTGAGGATGTCAGGGTTCTTGGCCCAACTCGCGGTGCGAGTCAGGTAGAAATCTCTCGGGCTGACGGCTTCACACTGGGAATTCATCCACCTGTCAGGCAATCGGGTAATCTCGATGGCACACCAGGTATCACCCTGATCGGCACCAAGGGAGTCGTTACGCTTGAGAAGGGGCTAATCCTTGCCAAACGTCATGTCCATATGCCTCCACAGGATGCACAACAGTTAGGAGTGACACAGGGGGATTCTCTCATTTTGCAGACAACAGGTGAGCGTGCTATCACTTTTGAAGACGTGACGGTTCGGGTCGGGCTCAAATATGTACTAGATTTTCACATTGATTTAGATGAAGCAAATGCAGCCAGTCTCAAGCAAGGCGATCAGGTAAAAGTTATTGGGAAGAACGGGCAACTGTTTAGCTGCAGGTGAGGTGAGAAAATGGATATCAAACAAATGGTAGAGAGTATCACCAGAGAAATCTTGCATACGATGCAAATCTGCAAGCCACAGAAACCCAAGGTCCTGTACATCTTTTGTGACAGCACGGCACATGAAGCATTTATTGAGCAGTTCATCCAGTTGCAAAACGCCGGAATCGATCATGACATTTTATTTTTGGATGGTGAGACATCTTCCTGGTTGGGCATGCACAAGCTTGAATGCGGTGGCGCCGGTAAACTGATTACAGTCGATGAATATGCACCTGCTCCGATTGAACTGCCAAAGGAGTATGCAGGCATTGTGATACCTGAGATTGATCTGGATAACGCAGCACGGATTGTTTCGGGTATGAAAGGCACCATTAAGGCAGAAATCGTTTTTGCTGCACTGGTTTTAAACAAATTTGTATTGGTGGGCAGTGATGTACCGGGGATCAAACGGTCAGACCGCAGAACCTTAAAGACACTCGATCTGCCTGCGTCATACCGCAACTTGTTTGTCAGGTACCAAAAACAACTGGAAGATCTTGGCGTTGGATTGACCGAGCAAAAATATCTCGCATTGCACGTGATTGAAAAGGTAAGAGAACATGTACCCGAAACTGCAAGTGAATCCCCTGACAAAGGTACGTTTCCACAACAGGCAACCCAATTTGATGGCAAACTGTTATCGGTTGAATGGCTGCAGAAGTGGGGGCAGACGAAGCGGACTTTTTTGAACAATCGACTGATTCTCTCTCCACAGACGATCATTACACCTCTTGCACAAGACTGGCTGCGAGAAAAAGGGATAAAAGTAAAAATGGCTGGGGCAGGTGACTAGCATGCTTTTGGGCAAGGTGATTGGCAGTGTCTGGGCGACGCAAAAAGAAGCAGGAATGGACAATCTAAAGCTTTTGATCGTTCAGCCCATTGATCCCAAAGGCAATGAGGCGGGATCAATCGTGATTGCAGCCGATCGAATCGGGGCAGGAGTCGGCGAGCAAGTCATTGTATCACGAGGGACTCCGGCACGCATCCTGTTCCACAATCAAAATGCTCCCATTGATGCAGTGATCGTAGGGATTGTCGATTCGCATGAGGTGACGGAGTAAGGGGGGAGACGATGGAACAGGAGAGACAGCGAGTAATTCAAGAGTACGTCCCGGGCAAACAGGTGACGCTTGCCCATGTCATTGCCAATCCTGACGAGGTACTTTACGCCAAGCTCGGCATCAAACAACTGGGGGCAATCGGAATCATGACCTTAACCCCTACTGAAACGTCCATTATAGCCGCCGATATTGCGACTAAGGCAGCCAGTGTGGAGCTGGGATTTCTGGATCGGTTTACGGGTTCATTGCTGATTGTCGGTGAAGTCGCTGCTGTCGAAATGGCGATTGAGGCAGTCAATGAATTTCTAAGTACAAGGTTAAAATTTTCACCAGCACTTTTGACGAGGTCATAGGCATGAAGCGAGTATTGATCATTGGAGCAGTTGGCGCTGGCAAGTCGTCGTTGGTTCATGCACTCTCAGACAGTCAGGAACCAGCCAGGAAGACGCAGACACTGGAGTTTCACGACTGGATGATCGACTCCCCGGGTGAATACAGTGAAAATCCGCTTTTTTATCGCACACTGATGGCGACATCACTGGAAGCAGGGCTGCTTATTCTCGTGCAGGATGCAACGAGAGAACGGAATTATTTCCCACCGGGTTTTGCTTCCGGTTTTCCGATCCCTGCGATTGGCGTACTGACCAAACTGGATCATCCAGATGCTGATCCCAATCGTGCAGAGGCTCTCCTACGAGAAGCATTGCCACATGGAGAAATCTACTTGACGTCATCGGCAACGGGCAAAGGGATTGCCACATTGCGTGCTCACCTTCTGGAAAAACTGACGAACTGATCAATAGTCAGAGAGGAATTGTCGGATTTCCTGTACACTTTGTCTAGAAAAATAACTTGCACGTCTGGAAAAAGAAGTGACAGAATAATAGTAGTTATAATAGACGTAATTTTCAGACGAAAGAAGGGAGTCGCATGCCATCTACGCTGGACGTGTATTTAGCAAGATCTACCTTGTCGCAGGATGATGCCAGAATCATTCAGGAATTAGCAAAGTATATCCAGGTGTTTGCTGATATTACCCAGGCGGATGTGTTTATCGACTGCCCTGTTGAAGAGAAAAAGACAGCACTTGTTGTTGCGCAGGCATCGCCCAGCACGGCAAAGTCGCTTTATAAAAGTTCAGTCGTTGGTCAACTGGCATTAGGCCAGAATGAACCAGCCGTATTGTTCAGTCTGACTTCTGGAAAATCAGTCATTGGCTCACGAGGTGTTTCACAGGAACAGACGGTGATGCAGCAAAGTGTAGTCCCGATTAAAAATCCGGAGGGAAAGACAATCGGTACACTCATCATGGAGCAGGATATATCGGAAAAGATTGAACAGGAAAAAAACGTGGAAATGTTGATCGAAACCACAGAACATCTCAGCGAGACCCTGCTTCAAATTGCCATGTCCGAAAGTCAGGTGCTTTCGCTCATGCATGAAGGGATCATCCTGTTTGATTACAGGCAAATCGTTACATACGCCAATGCACGGTCTTATGAGTTGATGAAAGAGATCGGATTTGAGATTCCGATCAAAGGGCAGCGAATCGAGCGGTTTTTTGAGGGGATGTTCTCCAAGGAGAATTTTCAGGCCAACGGCGGTATGATCTTCGAAGAGCTTCAATTCGGTAAAAAATCACTATTAGTGAAAGCGGTTTCAATCTATCGTGAGCAAAATGCGGTAGGCGGGGTTATCCTGATTCGGGATATCACTGAAATTAAAGAAAAAGAAAAGCAGTTGATGATTAAATCTGCGGTGATCAAAGAAATTCATCACCGAGTAAAAAATAACCTGCAAACCATTTCAAGCTTGCTTCGTCTGCAAATGAGACGATCAGCGTCTTCAGAACTAGAGAAGGTCTATCGAGAGAGCATCAACCGCATCAACAGTATTGCGATCATCCATGAATATCTGGCGCAGGATGGAATCAATGTGATTGATTTCAAGGAAATTGTAGAGAAGATCGCAAAGACCATCATCTCCTCGATGCTTCGTCCTGAACAAAGCATCCAGATTACGATTGATGCAGAATCCTCTGTTCATTTGTCATCGGAAAAAGCGACCTCACTCGCTCTCGTTGTCACGGAGTTGATTCAAAACAGCGTAATTCACGGCTTTGGTGACAGGCAAAGCGGCATGATCACGATACGCATCGAGCGTCACGAACAAGAAATGCTGATTCAAGTAATCGATAACGGTGTGGGAATTGGCTATAACGGTGCACAGGTGCAGAACGGACACCTCGGTTTAAAGATCGTCGAAACACTAGTTTCTGAAGATTTGTCAGGCAGTCTTCATTTTCGGGATACGGGACACGGAACGGCAGTGACCATTCGCTATCCTGTGGAAGTAAGGGGGGAAGAGTGTGAGCTGCAAAATCCTCTTGGTCGATGATGAGCCCATTATACGGATGGACCTCCGGGAAATCCTTGAGCAAGAAGGCTACAACGTCGTAGCCGAAGCCAAGAATGGAGAAGAGGCAGTAGAGTTGGCTTATCAATGCAAGCCTGACCTGATCATTATGGATGTCAAAATGCCAGTGATGAACGGCATCAAAGCCACCGATATCATTCGGAAATTCAGCGATGCTTCTGTCTTGCTGCTCACTGCGTACAGCCATAAAGAGGTCGTGCAGGATGCCTGTAACAGCGGAGTGACAGCCTATCTGGTAAAACCGGTGTCAGAAGAGGATTTAATCCCGGCAGTTGAAGTTGCTCTTCGTCAGCGTGAAAAAGTAAGCTCGCTCCAGCGTGATCTCCAGCAGTTGCAGCAAAAATTGGAAGAGCGCAAAATTATTGAGCGAGCTAAAGGCAAAATCATGTCACAACAAACGCTGTCTGAAGAAGAGGCCTATAAATGGATGCAACGGCAAAGCATGAACCAGCGAGTTTCACTTGTGAAATTTGCGGAAGATTTGCTTCATGATCCACAGGCAGTTTCTCCCCTGGAGAATCAAGTGAATAGGTAAAAAAGCAATGGCGCTTTGAGGGTGCGACGATGTTCTCGTCGTTTCGTTGGAGCGCTTTTCTTTTCCATTCAGGTCGTTGCTGATACCAGGGGTTACACCTGAATGCATAGTGGCGATGATTCGAGGTGAGGGCAAGTGGATGATCAGTGGATAACCAGTGTAGGAATCGATTTGGGAACGAGTACTACAAAAATGATTGTCAGCAGGTTGCGGTTAGGACGAATGTCCAGCACATTTTCCTTGCCCCGTTTTCAAATTGTAGAAAGGCAATTGTTTTACACCAGCCCCATCCTCTCCACACCCTTGCTTGAACCGGAAGTGATTGATAGTGATCGCATTTATCGGTGGATTCAAGAGCAATATCGCACAGCCGGAATAGAAGAGTCGCAAGTTAAATCAGGCGCTGTGATTATCACGGGTGAAACAGCAACAAAGCAGAATGCCGAGTTGATCGTTCATCGGCTTGCAGAGCATTCAGGTGAATTTGTGGTTGCGACAGCAGGAGCTGATCTGGAAGGCATTCTGGCGGGCAAAGGTTCTGGAGCCCATAAGCGGTCGCAAGAAATCCATGGGGCAATTGCCAATGTCGATATTGGCGGTGGTACAGCAAATATTGCCGTATTCGAGCGGGGGAAAACGATTGTTACCGTCACATTCCACATAGGCGGGCGACTGCTTCGAATAGACAGGGATGGATGTGTTTTGGCTGTGTCTCCCCATCTGAAAGATTGGCTTTTCGGGAGTGGCTTTGATATAGCAGTGGGTCAAGTCCTGACGCTGGAAAAGCTGAATCGAGTAACGAAACGAATAGCTCAAAGTTTGCTTGCTTATCTCTCACAGCAAAACGAAGATGACTCATTGGCTGATCTGTTGGTCGGGGAGTTGCCTAAGTCGTTCCCAAAGCTCGATGAGATTATGTTTTCTGGTGGGGTTGGCGAATGGATGCATCGGGCAAAACCTGCATCGATGCACGAGGTAACTGCTTTTGGCGACTTCGGGCCGCTCTTGGCACACGTGTTGAAAGATGAGGTTAAACAGTATCCCTTTAAGGTGGTGCGACCTGAGCAGACCGTGCGAGCAACCGTTATCGGAGCAGGCATGCAGTCTGTGGAGATCAGCGGCTCCACACTGTTTTTGAAGCGGGAATTCCTGCCTTTGCGAAACATTCCCGTAGTCAAGGTAACGCTCCCCGAGCATTCCTCCGCTATGGCAGAACTCAGCCAGACACTGGACGAACATTTGCATTTGGCGTCCAAACTGTATGATTCGACTTCATTGCCACCTTGTGCACTCGCTTTTCAAGGAATCGGCTATTGTACCTATACACAGGTGCGCAGGCTGGCACAAGAAATACTGATCGCCTATCAAAAATGGTTCCCCGCAAGCAAATTGCTTGTTGTGATTTGCGAGAGCGACATCGCTAAGGCATTGGGACAGTCATTGCAACTGCAAAGCAATCAGCGTCTTGCCGTCATGTGTATCGATCAAATTAAGGTGGAGCATGGTGATTATATTGATCTGGGGGAGCCGATCTCCGATTCGATCATTCCGGTGGTGATTAAAACTCTTGCCTTTTGAGGCCTGTTGAGGTGTGAGGATATGTACAAAAATACCGTACTGGGAAAGACCTATTCATTTCGCAATTTGAAAGAAGTGATGGCCAAAGCAAATGAAGAGAGGTCAGGGGATCAACTGGCAGGTATCGCAGCCGAAGATGCACGAGAGCGAATGGCAGCTCAATATGTACTGGCAGATCTGACTCTTGGCGATATACGAAATCACCCATTGATTCCTCCTGAGGAAGACGAAGTCTCACGGGTGATTGAAGAGAGTGTCAATGAAACGATCTACCGTGAAATCCGCAATTGGAGCGTAGCCGAGTTGCGTGAATACATTCTCAGCCACCGAACCGAATCTAGCGATTTAATGAGGGTCAGTCGAGGATTAACCAGTGAAATGATCGCTGCCTCAGCCAAGCTCATGTCCAATCTGGATTTGATTACCGCAGCTGCCAAAATCGAGAATATCACACACTGCAACACAACGATTGGGCAAAAAGGTGTGCTTGCGTCCCGAGCGCAACCGAATCACCCAGCCGATCATGTGCAGGGAATAAAAGCGGCGATCTATGAAGCGCTGAGTTATGGGATCGGAGATGCTGTCATTGGCGTCAACCCTGTCATTGATTCTGTGGACAGCGTGAAAGATATTTTGAGTGTGACAAGGGAAGTCATCACCAAGTGGAACATTCCGACACAAAATTGTGTGCTTGCGCATGTATCTACCCAGATGCGAGCGATCCGGCAAGGGGCACCTGCTGATTTGATCTTTCAAAGTCTGGCAGGCACAGAGATGGGCAATCAGGCATTTGGGATCGACGTGAAGCTCCTTGATGAAGCCAATGAGTTGATTTCAAAAGAAGGGACCTCCACGGGACCGAATTTCTGGTATTTCGAAACAGGGCAAGGTTCCGAACTTTCCTCGGAAGCAAATCACGGAGTAGACCAGGTTACCCTGGAAGCACGATGCTACGGCTTGGCCCGCAAATACAAGCCGTTTATCGTCAATACGGTCGTCGGATTTATCGGTCCAGAGTATCTCTATGACAGCAAGCAGGTCATCCGAGCGGGTCTGGAAGATCACTTCATGGGCAAGTTGCACGGGTTGCCGATGGGCGTGGATGTTTGCTATACGAACCACATGAAAGCCGATCAGAACGACATGGATAACCTGGGGACATTACTTGCAACGGCAGGTGTGAATTTCCTGATTGGCGTCGCCATGGCAGACGATTGCATGCTCAATTATCAGTCAACCAGTTTTCATGATATTGCCACTCTGCGTGAGCTGACAGGAAAAGGACCAGCTCCCCAGTTTGAACGTTGGCTGGAGAAGATGGGGATTATGGAGAAAGGCAGACTGACAGAGATCGCAGGTGATCCCACAATCTTTTTGTAATCGTGTACCGGCAACGAAAAAAGTGAGGGAGAAGTCTTGGAAGGGGGGAAGTGATTGAACATGGAGTTGGAAATTCTTGTAGACAAAGTGCTTGCAGCAATTCAGAAAAAAATGGATCAAGGTTCGGATGGACAGACACATCCTCATACACAGGAAAGTCCACCTGAAAGTCCGCCTGTCCCTGTCAGCGAACCGAAACCGAAACGAGAGTCCAATGTCCCAGAGCCTCGGTGGAGGGAAGGGATGCAGGAGTTGCTGGACAGTACTCCAGCCCGGATCGGGGTGTGGAGGACGGGCGCTCGTCCGCTAACCCGCACCATGCTGCAATTACGGTGTGATCACGCAGCGGCAGTAGATGCTGTGTATGGAGAAGTGAGCACGGAATTGCTGGATGAGTTTGGAATGTTTACCGTAGAAACCACCCATCAAAATACAGAAGTCTATCTGAAGCGTCCCGATTTAGGCAGAGTGATTGCAGAGGATGGTGTAACGCTGCTTAAACAAAAATGCAAACTGCGACCACAAGTGCAAATCGTCGTCTCCGATGGCCTAAGTGCGAACGCAGTGGAAGCAAATTTGCGAGACGTGTATCCTGCACTCCTTGACTCTCTTCGAACATACGGACTAAGCTGGGGAACTCCCTTTTTTGTCAAAGGGGGGAGGGTCGCCTGCATGGATCACATCGGAGAAATCATTGAGCCGGAAGTACTCGTTCTGTTGATTGGGGAGCGACCGGGCTTGGTTACCGCAAATTCCATGAGTGCATACATGTGCTTCCGACCGAGAAAGGGAATGATTGAATCTGATCGGACGGTTATCTCCAACATTCACCCGGGAGGCACTCAACCGGTAGAAGCAGGGGCACACATCGGTACAGTGCTCACCAAAATGCTGGAACAAAAAGCAAGTGGTGTCCGATTGAATCTGTAGCACTAGAGAGATTGAGGTAAGCGAAGGACAACCAGCCAAGAAAGGGGGGATGAACATGTTGACTCTGGGGATTCTGCTCGTGTTGGTTACGGTTGCTGTAGCCATCGGAATTGCTGTCAAAGCTAACCAGGGAGTACGTGAGTTTCAAGAGCACAAACATGAAAGCTTTATCGGAGCCAAGAAAAATTAAAAACAGCAGAAGGGAGGAATACGTATGGAGGATATCGATAAAAAGAGTCAACTGCAAGAAGATAAGCAGTACCTTCATCAATTCGGCTATGCACAAGAGCTTTTGCGAGATATGGGCGGATTTTCCAACTTTGCGATCTCTTTTTCCATCATCTCCATTTTAACGGGTGCGGTATCCCTTTATGGACATGGGTTGTTGTACGGCGGCTCGGGCATGATGGGATTTGGCTGGACGATTGTCGCTTTGTTCGTTCTGCTGATTGCTGCATCGATGGCTGAGTTGTCGTCAGCGATTCCGACCGCAGGGGCACTGTACCATTGGGCTGCCATTCTCGGGAGCAAACGGTGGGGCTGGTATACAGCCTGGATCAACTTGATTGGACAAATCGGTATCGTGGCGGGGATTGACTATTCCTTCGCCTTGTTTGCAGATCCTTTGCTGGCTTCCACCTTGGGCTATGAGTCTACTTTGACAACGACCCTGATTGTATTTTCAATCACGCTCTTATTACACGGTATTTTGAATCATATCGGAATCCGGATCGTTGCCATTTTAAATGACTTCTCTGCCTGGTATCACATTGGTGTGGTGGCCGTTGTGGTGGCAAGTCTTGCGTTCTTTAGCAAAGACAGCCTGCAGCCTGTAGAATACCTCTTTCAGGTGGGGCAGACTTTCTCTGAAAAGCCGTATGCCCTCGCATTCCTGATCGGATTGTTGCAGGCGCAGTGGACGTTCACGGGGTATGATGCATCTGCTCATACAATTGAGGAAACAGTCAATCCTCGGGTACGTGCACCATGGGGAATCTTCAGTTCCGTGGCCTTCTCGTTCGTATTCGGATTTATCATGCTCGCTTTTGTCACTCTCTCGATCAGAGATGCTGGAGCCGCTGCGAGTGCTCCGAACGCCTTCATTTACGTTATCAGTGAAGCACTAGGCGGCACATTTGGTTCCGCTGTCCTCTGGCTGGTGACGATCGCCATGTTCTTCTGCGGTCTGTCTTCCGTTACTTCTTTCTCTCGAATGATGTATGCGTTTTCACGGGATAACGGCATGCCACTCAGCAGACACTGGGCGGAAATCTCCAGAAAATACCGGACACCTGCCAAAGCGATCTGGCTTGTCGTTATCCTCTCTTTTGCTCTTGCGCTGTTTGACTACATTATGAAAACGGTAAATCCTGATACAGCCTATACAACCATCGCATTCCTCACGGCAGTCAGTGTGGTCGGGTTATATGTGGCATACGGCATTCCGATTTATCTCAAACTGAGAGCTCAAGCAAACGGGTTATTCCAGGATAAGCATCTGGGGCCGTGGAATCTGGGCAACTGGAGCAAGCCCATCAATATTCTCAGCCTGATTTGGATCGTATTTATCTGCATCATCATGGTGATTCCGCCGAATGAAATTGCTGCCTATGCCCTGATTGGGATGTTTGTTTTACTGCTGATTATGGACTTCGGGTACTATAAAAATCACTTTGAGGGACCACAGGGTGCGCTCAACGTATCAATGGAAGAAATTTTGAAGAAAGAAGCAGAGTTTCGCGACTCAGATGAATCTGTTACTATGTAAAAGATGAAGTAAGCCCAGCCTTACGTACGAGGCTGGGTTTTTTTAGTTGGGTCGGGCGGGTATTCTATAATTTCATGGAATCTCCATGGTTTATGATTGTCTCCAGAGGGGTAGAAAACTTACACTGGTAATATCTTAACGAGTTTTTTGTAATTTATATTTTATTGGATTTATTTTTCTTACTGATGGGAGTGGATTTTCATGGAACGAGATTCAAAAGGTATTTTGTTGGAAAGTGGCACCAACGAATTGGAAATTGTTGAATTTACAATTGGCAACGAGCACTATGGGATTAACGTGATTAAAGTGAGAGAAATCATTGCCTTGATGCCTCCTACCAAGCTCCCTAACAGCCATCCATCCCTTTCAGGAGTGATTCATTTACGAGGGGAGATACTGCCAGTAATTAATTTGGCAAAGGTTCTCGGGTATCCGCCAAGAGAACCACAAGCTGAAGACAGATACATTATCACGGAAATGAATCAGTTGAAAGTGGCTTTCCACGTACATGCTGTGTCTCGCATTCACCGAATCTCATGGACTGACATTGAGAAGCCGACTGACCTTGCTCAGGGAGAAAAAGGTGGACTCGTAGGGGTTATCAAATTCCCAGACAAGATGGTACTTTTACTAGACTTTGAAAAAATTGTAGTAGACATGAACCCTGCGTCTGGTATTCACAAAGGACAGTTGAAGGATCTTGGTCCAAGACAGCGCTCAACCAAGAAAATCATGATTGCAGAGGACTCGGCCATTCTGCGAAAATTATTGGAGGAAACATTGAGTGAGGCAGGTTACTCCAATCTGTACTTCTGTCGGGATGGAAAAGAAGCCTGGGATGCATTGGAAGCGAATCAAGACAGAATAAAAGATTTCGTGCAGTTGATGATCACAGATATTGAGATGCCGCAGATGGACGGGCTTCACCTGACAAAGAGAGTCAAAGATCATCCGAAACTGAGAGATATGCCAGTGGTCATTTTCTCATCACTGATCTCTGATGAGCTTCGTCATAAAGGAGAGCAAGTCGGTGCCAATGCCCAGCTTAGCAAACCGGATATCGTTAATTTAATTAAAGTAGTAGATGAGCTTGTTCAATAGATGGTGAAGATAGAACCATCCTTTTCAGATTTTCTGAGAGGATGGTTTTTTTCGCTTTTGTTATTGAAAATAATATTTCACCAATACCCTTGCGACGATCTCCACTTCGCCTGGCTGGATCGGAGTCGATAATGCTTTGGCTTGCATACCTGCTTGATAGGGAACAGGAGCAACTGATCCTTGTGTCAATTCTTGGACGCTTGCAGGAACCTTGGATAAGACAACTCCCATTGTGCTTGCGAGAGTAGTTGCTTTTGACAAACTGTCCTTATAGGCAAGGGATAGTGCTCGATTATAAAATGCATCCGGTTTGGATACCGTGAACTGGATATTGGAAATGGTATTCGCTCCTTGAGAAACGGCTGTATCGACGACACGTCCTGTCAAGCCAACCTGATTGATCGTGATTTGCAGGAGATGGGTAACCCTGTATCCACGAAAAATTTGTCTCCCCTCCACATAATCATACATGGTGTCGATTCTGTATTCGGATGTCTTGATATCTTCTTTGGGTATACCCATTGCCATAAGAGAACGTATGATATTGGCTGTTTTTTCATTGTTTTCTTTTTGGACTGCCTCCAGATTTTGTCCCTCGGTCATTACCCCGAGCGTAATTATTGCTTGATCAGGTGCTGTTGAAATCCTGCCTTCTCCCACTACCTCAATCATCACTTACACCTCAATGTTGTCGTGTTTTTTGTAACTGCGCTGCCTACTTTATTAGATGTATGAAAATGGGCAGATGTGCAACCGATTTTGTAGTGCTGATTACAGATTTCCCCTTTCAAATGACATATCCTTGGATTACAAGCAAAAGCAGCAACAGTATCATATGAAGGAAGGCAGAACAATGAAAGAACGATTGGAGAAATACTACACATGGGTTGAGCAAAACTTTCCCCATTTGAAGGATTGTCTGAACAAAGGTGCTACAGCAGAAGAAATTTCAGAGTTGGAGCAGACATTGGGTTTTTCATTGCCGGAAGATTATCGTGAATTCTTACGTATCCATAACGGACAAAAGTCCCATCAAGAGACAGGTGTTGAAGGGTTGCTGGGTGGCTGGACACTGCTATCGATAAAAGATGTCATACAGACCTGGGAAGACTGGAACAGCTTGCAGCGAGATTTTGAAATCGGGGGCGTCGAATTTGAAATAACTTCACAAGGGCATGTGAAGCCGATGATGTGGAATCGACACTGGGTGCCATTTCTGGTTCGTGACGGTAGCAGCTTATATTGTATTGATGCAGACCCAGCAGATAACGGAAAGGTAGGACAGATCATTTTATTTGATCACGATGGCGATACTCGCAAGGTATTTGCCGATAATTTCACGATGTGGTTCGAAGCGTTTTTGAGCACCGTGGAGGAAGGACACTATAAAGTCTACAAGATTGACTCCAACGAGATGTACTTTGAGACGAAGCTGATTTCTTACTAACATGACGAAAACAGTTGAAAAGAATTGTTACATGGAGGGCTGAAATGAGGCTAGTTGATCAGACAGAGTTGATGATGAAGTGTTTTCATGGAAATCCAGTCCCCAAGAGCTTGGTGAAACTCTGGGATGTATGGGAGGATGAACAGGATTTTTTGGTTGGCTGCTGCAGAATCAGACAACTCATCACCTCCCTGGATTTGTTAATGGAGGATTACGGCGAACAATTTATGAAAGAATCAAAAGATATCGCGTGTAATATCAAAGCGCACCATCAGTTATTTGAACGGTTGGGTTTTTTTGCGATCACTGACAATCAAGAATACCTCGCTATTGACTTGGCTAGCAGCAATCGTGACAATCCACCCGTCGCTATACTAGATAGCGAAGGGCAGTACAGTTGGCTGGGAATGAACCTGGAGGAAGCCATCTATCGGCTGGCTGAGGATTATGACCTGGGAGATATTGCCCTGGAATGGTTGCGGATTCACCGGTTTAACATCGAGCAGATCAGTGAACCAGAGGGCGCAATGAGGTTTCTGCCTTCACTCAGGAAAATACATGAACAATACTACAAGACTTTTTCAATCGCTGGTTTTTAGATGAACCAGCATTGGAAAAGTCTTTTTTTAGTCATCCCACACTTTTTGAGAAGATTATGAACTATATCCGAGTGATCTTGATTAAATAAGCTTGTTCATTCAAGATAGGTATAAAGTCCTCTGTGCACTAATTATATAGTCCTCATACATACAACATTCGAGAAGGGATTCAAAGCATGATAAACAGAAGAGATAGCAAAAGGGAATTTTGGAGACAAAATGGTCTGGTAATTCTGTTTTCCATAATTCTTTTACTTGGTGCTTTTATCTTTCGGGATGCATTATATGGAATTTTTGAAGAGCATAACTATATATCCGTCCATTTAATAATAGAAATTTTAATTATCACGGTGTCCTTTGCGATTGCTCTGCAGGCGTGGATGATCTTTCCGCATACGTTGTCGAGCCATCGTTTGTGGTTGGGAGCTATGTTTTTTTCCATTGGCATTCTGGAGCTTTGTCATACAGTGACTTATAAGGGCATGCCCTTTTTTCTAGAAGAAAGTTCAGCCTTTCGAGCGACCTGGTTTTACATGGCGGCACGATTGACACAAGCCTCATTGATTGTTGCCATCGTCATGCTGGCGGAAAAGAAGATTCAGAGACAAATCAGGTGGTTAGCGTATGCATTTTCGCTTTGTTATTCGTTTCTCTGGATCGCAATCCTTTTTGCTCCAAACTCGCTGTTGCCGGAACTGGTCATTGATGGTGTAGGAACAACGGCACTCAAAAATGGTTTGCAGCTTTTTGCACTGACACTGCAATTTCTGTTTGTCATCTATATCGGAGCAAAGCGAGAGATTCATTCTATTTTTTACTCATCTCTCTTGATCATGTCTGTTTACCTCATGATAGGAGACATCTTGTTTATTACCTACAAGAACGTTTATGATATTACGATTTTTATGGGCCATTTGTTCCAGCTTATCGGGTTTGTTTTTTTACTGCGAGCGATCTATCAAACTTCTGTAGAAATCCCTTTCCGAAAGCAGAAAGAAACAGAGAAATTTCTACACTCGATTACCTCTAATATGGGGGAAGGCGTGTTCGTCATGGATGCGGACAGTCGTTTGATATACATGAATCCTGAGGCGGAGAAGCTTCTGCAATGGACGCAGAAAGAGCTGGAAGGAAAACGATGTCATACGATCATTCACCGAAGGCCTTCCGGGGAATCTATTTATCTACCAGGAGAGTGTCCGATCCTGAATGTCGGCGTGACGCACGAGAAAATCTGGGTTCCTAGCGATGAGTTTTGTTGCAAGGATAATACGCTTTTGCCCGTCTCTTATGTAGCTACACCATTGATTGAAGATGGGAAAGCAAAAGGAATCATCACAGTTTTTCGAGATATCACACAACAAAAAAAGGCGCAGGAGCTCATTTCCTATTTGGCCTATCATGATAACTTGACGGGGCTGCCAAACTTGCGCTGTCTCAACGAAAAAATCAGAGAAGTGATTTCCCAGCAACCAAATAAAAAAGCGGCAGTGCTGTTAATTGATATTGAAAGATTTAAACAGATCAATGAGTCACTGGGACATAATTTCGGAGATTTGCTGTTAATTGCCGTTTCTGAAAGATTGGGACAAATTGTTCAACCGGAACGGCTGTTAAGCAGAGTAAGGGGAGATGAGTTTGTCGTCTTTATACCTTCTATTGACAATGGGAGCGAAATGGAAGCGGTGTGCAGCCGAATTACGAAATTATTTCAGGAGCCAATGACCGTCCAGCATCTTTCCTTTAATGTAATGGTAAACATAGGGATAGCCGTATATCCGCAGGACGGACAGGACGAAGGAACGCTGTTAAAACACGCAAACATTGCTATGATGGAAGCACACAAAAAGATTCAGAGCTACCAATTCTATCATCCTTCGATGAATGAACAATCGATGGACAGACTGGTTCTGGAAAATGATCTGCATAAAGCACTGGAGTATAACGAATTGTTTTTGGTCTATCAGCCGCAAGTGGATACGAGATCGGGTGAAATTATCGCCATTGAAGCATTGCTTCGATGGAAACATCCGACAAGAGGGTTAATTTCACCCGCTCAATTTATACCTATTGCCGAAGAGACTGGACTGATTATCCCGATAGGTGAGTGGGTACTGCGCACCGCCTGCCGACATTTACGACAGTTGCAGGATCTAGGGAATCCACAGATCAGCCTGGCAGTGAATTTATCTACTCGCCAGTTCTACCATCAGGATTTGGTGGAGATGGTAGAGGAAGTTATCGCTGAAACGGGTATTTCTGCCAGCAAATTGGAGCTGGAAATAACAGAAAGTATGGCCATGAATATCAATCATGCCCTTGAGAGGCTTGCGTCTCTGAAAAAACTTGGCGTGAAGATTAGCATTGACGACTTTGGTACAGGGTACTCATCTCTGAATTATCTCAACCAGTTGCCCATTGATCGGCTTAAGATTGACCAGTCATTCGTCAGAAATGTAATCTTTGACCAAAATAATGCCGCCATTGTCTCAATGATTATTTCGATGGCACGACATCTACTAATTGAAGTTATTGCAGAAGGAGTAGAAGAGAAGAGCCAGATGGAGTTTCTCCGCCAAAATGACTGTTACCAGATTCAGGGCTACCTGTTTGGCAAGCCGGTTCCCTTTGATACCTTGCTGGAGAACTATGTAAAGATGCAAAGCGAAGCAAATGAATTAGTAAATAAGGGGGTATCTCATGTAGGGAAAACTACGTGAGGCACACCCTAAGTTTGGGGCCCCGCCCGGTGAAGCTCAGGATGTGCGAGTGTCGACGATGCAACACGGATGTTGCGTTTAGTCGACCGCCAGCGATAGCTTGTATCGGGTGGTTTTTCTTATGCATGCTGAGCCTTGTGTCAATTCCTGAACCCTGTATCCACGAAAAATTTGTCTGCCCTCCACATAATCATATTGGGTCTCAATTCTGTATTCGGCTGTTTTGATCTTTTCTTTAGGGATACCCAATGCCAGAAGCGATCGTATAATACTGGCTGTCTTTTCGTTGTTTTCTTTTTGGACTGCCTCCAGATTTTGCCCCTCCGTTATAACCCTGAGCGTAATAATTGCTTGATAAGGTGCTGTTGCAATCCTGCCTTCTCCCACTACCTCAATCATCACTAACACATCAAAGCTATCGTGTTTTTATAATCGTTATGACTTAGGCATTTGTGCCACCGATTTTGTAGTGCTGATTACAGATTATTCCTTGCTCATGACATATCCTTGGAGTAGATGCAAATGAATCGAATGGTTACATGGAGGGCTTATAGCAGCAATCCTGACAACCCACCTGGCGCCTCCACACAATTTCTGGCCTAACTAAGTTAGTTCACGACTCGGCTATTGAACTGGGGAGAAGAAATTCGTTATGAAATTGACAGACTTTACCGTAAAGAAGGTTTGTTGAAGGGATGGATTAACTGCAATAAAGATAGAGTAGTTGAATGGATACACTTACGGGCCATTTCTGACAAAAATAGACTGCCTTTACAGGGAATCAGTTGGAAAGCCACATTTCTGAAGTTCTCGAAATAATCGGTGAGCCGATTAAACAAGGCTCTTCCTGGATGTACTTCGAGCGATATAACGTCAGGTACCATTTTACTACCAGAGACGAGAAGGTCTGGAAGATCCAACTAACGGCAATTGCATCAGCTTGAAAAAAATAGGTAAATCTGGTGCGAAAAAAAGAGAAATCAAAAACTAAAGGACAAGTGGAGAGGGATTTAGCAATGAAAAACATGACGATAACAGATGAAAACGTAATTGCAAGCTGTATAGAGGGATATCGTAATGGTTCGGTAACGAATGCTTCAAACAGGCTGTACCATGGATTATCTGAATTGCGAAAATCGATGTCACCCGATCAATGGAAAGAGACGTGTAAACAATTGCGCTCCGAGGCAATTGCTGAGTTCGTCTACCAAGATCCATTTACCAAACGGGCATACGATAAGCCAAGAGGTTATGCTGGTGACGCAGTAATGATGGACTTCATATATTCAGGAAATCAATCGGTACCCACACCTGTAACTGGAGAGGAAACTTCTCTTGGGTTATCCATACTGCAAGAGCTGGTTGAATGGGATGCAAGCAAGGCGGTTCGTGAGCGTAAAGAAGTGATTGCTCGAAAAATTGATGAACTAGCCAACGTGAAGAGCCTGCCTTCCGTCCTAGCAGTAGCTAGTGGGCACTTGCGTGAAGCGGGTATTTCTCATGCTGTTCAATCCGGGAAGATAGGGCATTTCCATGCACTTGATCAGGATCATGAATCATTAGCTGTCATTGAAAGTGAATATAGAAAATATGGAATTGATACGATTCCGATGTCAATCTTGGAGATAGTGAAGGGGAAGTGTAAACTTCCAACCTATGATCTGATTTACAGTGCGGGTCTCTATGATTACCTGGAGGGAAGAATGGCAGAACGGTTGACTCGTAATTTGTTTAACCAGGTAAAACCAGGTGGAAAACTCATTATTGCCAACTTCTTGCCTGACTTCACTTCGCGAGGTTATATGGAAGTGTTCATGGATTGGTGGTTATGCTACCGCAATGAGATCGACATGATCAACCTGATTCGAGAGATACCATCTGCTTCTATGTCCAAAATTACCATTTTTCCTGAGCCAAATAAAACAATCGTTTTCATTGAAATCGATAAGGTTTGATCTTTGTAAAAGAGGGTGTACCCAAAGTAGAAAAAACTACTTGAGGTGCACCCTCTTCTCTTTTAGATAGGCAATACTTGAAAAACAATTTTAGGATATGGACTACTTTCTGTCCATAATGGATTTTCGCTATGGTCAACGATTATGTGTCCTAATAACTTACATTCTCCTTCAACATAACCTTCTTTCAGTACTTCCCGTTTAAAACACTCATCTGGAGTTTCACCAGGTTCAATATGTCCTCCTAGAAAATCGCATCCTCTATGGTTTAAATAAACCAATAATAATTTATCTTCTTGAAAACAAAAGCTGTGTACACTATAGCCTTTAGATAAACAGATTCAGGTTCGAATCTTCAGCATCACCTAAATAACTTGCCACGCCTGCATAATCAATTCCGTCGAGTAATTCTTCTTTTTTGAATCCCATAATGTCCATGCTCATGGTGCAAGCGACCAGCTTTACTCCAGCGTCCAGGGCATTTTTCATCAGTGTTTCCAGTGAGTCTACATTCTTTTCGTTCATGACATGCTGAATCATTTTGGAGCCCAATCCGCCCATGTTCATCTTGGATAAAGGAAGCTGCTGCGGGCCGCTCGGCATCATGGCACTAAGCATTCTTTCCAAAGGCTGCTTTTCAACTTTAGGGGCATCGGGCTTTCGCAATACGGTGAGTCCCCAGAAAGTAAAGAACATCGTTACTTGTTTGCCCATGGCTGCTGCGCCCGAGGCGATGATGAAGGAGGCAATTGCTTTATCAAGATCGCCACTGAATACAACCAGAGTCGCCCGTTCCTTGGTGGTTGTCAGTTGCTTGGAGACAGGCAAAACGGTTCCTTTTCGGATGAGAGAGGTAGATGCATTGCCCTCCATCTTGCTTTCAATCAATGTGTTTCCGGTCTTGTCACACCATGCGGCGATGTCGTGAGCGAAACCGGGGTCCGTCGATTTAATCTCAAGCAATTGCCCTTCCTGCATCGACCCAATCGCCTTATATACCTGCATGATCGGTCCCGGGCACTGAAGTCCGCACGTATCAAGGGTCAAGTGAGCTGTTTGAACGTCTGATGCTGCAGCTTGTTCTGACGTGGCTACAACGTCTGATTGATTCAAGTTCACCGCTC
This sequence comes from Brevibacillus nigriterrae, assembly GCF_049846925.1. NCBI lineage: Bacteria > Bacillati > Bacillota > Bacilli > Caryophanales > Paenibacillaceae > Brevibacillus > Brevibacillus nigriterrae. Next base: position 202,387 of record NZ_JBNCMT010000002.1, on the reverse strand, counting down.
CTGGTTCAGAATGGGGTTGGGACTTTTTTTCACGAGTGCGAAAGACTTGTGAGTACGTTTTGTAGCCACCATCGAGATTCTTCACCCGGAATCCTGCTTGCATTAAAATCCTTGCTGCCAGATAACCACGCAATCCAACCTGGCAGGAAACATAGATCGTTTGGTCCTTCGGCAATTCATCGAATCGATTTCTGAGATCGTTCAGCGAAATATTGAATGAGCCGGGGATATAGCCCATCTCACGTTCAATAGGCTCTCGTACATCGATTAACAAAGCTCCCTGGCTAACCAGCTCATCAATTTCATGCCATTGGACGTTTTCTACCAGACCTTCCAGCAAGTTGCTTGCAACATAACCAGCCATGTTGACAGGATCTTTGGCAGAAGAATACGGTGGGGCGTAAGCAAGCTCCAGATCCGGCAAATCGAATACGGTTAAACCGCCCTTGATTGCCGTTGCGAGCACATCAATCCGTTTGTCAGCACCATCTGCACCGACTGCCTGTGCTCCAAGAATTTTTCCTGTGTCTGGATCAAAGATCAACTTGATCGAAAGCAGTGCTGCTCCTGGATAATATCCGGCATGTGAGTTGGGATGAATGTGCACAACTTGATAAGGAATGCCTGCTCGCTTCAAGGTTTTTTCATTATTTCCAGTCACGGCCGCCGTCAGATCAAACACTTTGGCAATTGCGGTTCCGAGTGCCCCCTGGTAGGAGACCTCCCGTCCATTGATATGATCAGCAACGATTCTGCCTTGGCGATTGGCTCCCCAGGCAAGAGGAACCATCGCGGGTTGCCCGTTTACCAGATCATGCACCTCAATGGCATCACCCACTGCGTAGATCGACGGATCACTCGTCTGCAGCGTAGGGGAAACCTTGATCGCTCCACGAATGCCTAGCGCAAGACCTGCTTCTTTTGCCAGTTTGTTTTCTGGCTGAACACCGATGGCGAGGATGATCATATCCGTCTGAATCTCACGCCCACTGGTTAGCTGAATACGGGTCCCCTTGTCAGAGAATGACTGCACGCCATCTTCCAAAATCAGATCAATTCCTTTGGAGCGCATATGTTCCAAAACGATGGCTGCCATCTCGTAATCAAGTGGAGGCATGATTTGGTTAGCCATTTCTACAACTGAAACCTGTACCCCACGCTCAACCAGATTTTCAGCCATTTCCACACCGATGAAACCTCCGCCAATAACTACAGCACGATTCGGTTTTTGTTCATCGATAAATCCTTTGATTGCATCTGTATCCGGAATGTTGCGGAGGGTAAAGAGAGCGTTGGCTTCTTCTATACCCGGAATGGCTGGTCGGATCGGGGACGCACCTGGAGACAGGATGAGAATGTCATAAGATTCCTCATAGGTGCGTCCTGTTCGCAAATCGGCTACTTCAACCGTTTTGGAATCGCGATTGATTTTTGTTACTTCACTTTTGTTGCGGATGTCCATTTGGAAGCGGGAAGACATCCCTTCCACGGTTTGCACCAGCAGTTTTTTACGATCCGTAATGACCTCCCCAATGTAGTAGGGAAGTCCACAGTTAGCAAAAGAAATATATTCGCCACGCTCAAACATGATGATTTCGTCTTGTTCATTTAACCTGCGGAGACGAGCTGCTGCACTTGCTCCTCCGGCCACTCCACCGACAATAAGAATTTTTCTGCTCATATATACTTCCTCCTGTACTTACAAGGTAATAGACTAGCTAACGGGGTCGAATAATACCCCTATGGGTATAATCATGACCGAAGAAGTCCTTGAAGTCAAGTGTCAAATCATTGACGGGCTCGGGAGTGGATTGTTACAATGCAACCCACGATCGCACCTACCAGCAATGTCGGCCATCCGAAGAAAACCAAACTGGCAAATGACATGATAAGCGTTCCGACAATACTTTCCAGCGGGTTTGCTGCTTGCCCCCCAAGCGAATCGGTTGCTCCTGTGAAGAAAGCATATAGCAGCACCAGATACCATGCGATAGGATAGGAGATAAGGGTGATGCACACACCGACGCCAGCTCCACGCCATGGGGATGGATTGGGGTGGCGAAGGATCATTTTTTTCCAGAGCAGGGATGTTGACAGGAAGGCACCGATCCCTGCGGCAAAAATCAATTCTTTCCAACCTGGCCAAGGCAGAAGCCAGAGGCAGAGAAATAATGCGCTAAGTCCAAAACTGGTGCAGGCGAGCAGATTTTGTTTGGTTTGGGTATCCAGTTTCATATCCAGTCCCCTCACATCATTTTCTATAAATCAAACCAAGGAACTCCCTCTATTCTATGAAGGGAGTTTCCTTTTTTAACTAAACAGTAAATCGCTTAATTAAATTATTCAATCCTTCCGCCATGGAGCGCACGAGCAAGCTATTAAAATCCCAACTCTCGTAAAAATCAAGTATACTTGGAGAATAATAGTCCGGTAGATAGATTACAGGGGGCAGGCCATGTACAGATTGCTTTTGGTGGATGACGAAGAAGATGTGAGAGAAGGGGTCATTCAGGAGATTGATTGGGAGAAGATCGGCTATGAGGTTGTAGGCAAAGCCGAAAACGGCAAGGAAGCCTTGGAGCTTGTCGAAAAGCTGGTTCCCGATGTGGTCGTAACCGATATCAAAATGCCGTTTATGGATGGACTGCAGCTATCGGAGGCCATTCGCGCTCAATTTTCCACGATCAAAATTATCATTCTCACAGGCTTTGACGAATTCGAATATGCGCAGAAGGCCGTCAAACTAAATATAAACGAATATGTTTTGAAACCGTTTTCTTCCCAGGAACTAATCGACTCGCTGATGAAAGTAAAGGCACAAATTGACGCCGAGGTTGCCGAAAAAGAAAATATCGAATTACTGAGAGACCACTACCGCAAGAGTTTGCCTGTGTTGCGAGAGGTTTTCCTCACATCGTTGATTTCCCGGAAGCTGACAAGAGAAGAAATTATCGAGAAGTCGAGAAACTACGGACTTCGTGTTGTTGGCAAAGGGTATGCCGTTGCCGTGATCAGCATTGATTATCCAGCCTCGGAAAGTGACGAAGAGAGCTCAGGAGATTCACAAGCGATTCTTACGGAGTATGAACCGGATCAGAAAGAAATCGACCTTTTTGCTGTCAAAAATATCGCGGATGAGTTTTTTACAAAGCATGATCATGGCATTACGTTTATTCATAATGACCATATCGTTTTGCTAACCGTAAGTGAGGCAAGTGATCGCCAATCCGTAATGAACAGCACACTGCCGATCCTTGAAGAAATCCGTCATGCTGCTGAAAAGTATTTCAAACATACGATAACGATCGGCGTAGGGACTCATCGTACACAAGTGACCAATATCATCTATTCCTATGAAGATGCTATTCTGGCTCTGGATTACCGTTGGATTCTCGGAAACAATCGAGTCATTTGCATTGATGATGTGGAGGAGCGATGCGGTGAAAAGGTTCGATTTGACGAGCTAAAAGAGCATGCGTTGATCCGATGCATCAAGGTAGGCACGATTGCCGAACTGAATGATTTGATCGAGGATCTGTTCAAGGGATTTGCCGATTCCAATGTATCCATCAAGGATTATCAAATCTACGTGCTAGAGATGGTGACGACGATTTTAAAAGCTGCCAAAAGCCTGCATCTCGATATTGACCAGGTATTTGGCAAGAATTTCATGCTGTTTGACCAGATTCAGCGATTTAACAATTTGGCAGAAGTCAAAGTGTGGATTGTCATGATCTGCACCAGAATTATGAACAGTATCGTTGCGGGTCGGCAAAACGCCTATCAGAAGCTGGTGAACCAGGCAATCGACTATACCAAACAGCATTTTCATGAAAGTGATATTTCGATTAATAAAGTTTGTAATCTGTTGCACATCAGTTCAGGCTATTTCAGCAGTATTTTCAAAAAAGAGACCAAAACAACCTTTGTGAATTATTTGATGCAGATCCGAATGGATGCCGCAAAGGAATACCTTTTGACCACCGATTTCAAAGCATTTGAAATTGCCGAAAAAGTTGGATTTACGGATGCCAATTACTTCAGCTTTTGTTTTCGCAAGCATGTAGGAGTTTCACCAAAAGAATTCAGAAGCAGTGCTAGAGAGGGCTAAACGTGAAAAAGCGATTGATCAATTTTTGTACGAAGCTGGGCAGCGTTTTAATCGACATGTTTCGTGTAAAGAGCTTACAGTTTATTATTACGGTTTCTTTTGCACTTGTAACAGTACTAGCCATGTTTTTTATCAGTTTCCTTTTGTACAACAAGTTTGCTGATACGGCAGAGCAAAATGCGGCACTGAACAATCAGCAAATCATCGAGCAGGTCAATTACAATCTGGATTATTACCTGAACGGGATGACCCAAATCTTTGATCTGGTAGATGAAAAAATCAGAAAGAGCAATGAAATGACCGATGCCAATCTCATTGAGCAGCTTGGAACGATCTTTCAGGCGAGACAGGACATCGTGTCAATGGCCGTATTTACGGGCAATGGGGAGCTGGTGACAAGCATACCGAAATACACCATGCGCAAAAATACCCGTTTGACGGAGCAAAGCTGGTTCAGAACGGCTCTCGCTACGCCTGATCTGCTTTTTTTCTCCTCGCCGCACACACAGAACCTGTTTAAAGGGCAGTACAAGTGGGTTGTATCAATGAGCAAAGGGATCACGGTGCGCAGCAACAACGAAAAAATGACGAGTGTCCTTTTGGTAGATGCGAATTTCAAGACAATCGAGGACTTGGTCCAGCGTGTGAGCTTGGGGAAAAAGGGCTACGTGTACATTCTGGATCGGGAGGGCCACTTCGTTTACCATCCACAGCAGCAACTGCTATCTGCCGGGTTAAAAGAAGAAAATTTGGAGCAGACCGGGCGCTACGCCTATGGAAGCTATGTGGATTATGTCAAAGGCGAGAAACGGCTGATCACGATTAAAACGGTGGAAAAAATCGGCTGGAAAATTGTCGGTGTCTCCTACATGGACGAGATCGTCACAACCAAAAAAGAAATCATCCGCTTTATTTTTTGGCTGCTCATCTTCGTTATTTTGGTGGTTTTGTTCATTCTGGCTTATATTTCTGCGAAAATATCACGACCAATTAAAATCCTCGAAAAATCGATGGAGCGTGTGGAGCAAGGAGATTTCTCCATTAACCTCGATATCAAAGGAAGTCAGGAAGTAGAGCAGCTTTCCAGACGATTTAACGTGATGGTTGTCAAGGTAAGACAGTTGATGGATCAAATTATTCGAGAGCAGGAAGCGAAGCGAAAAGGCGAACTGGAAGTGTTGCAAGCACAAATCAATCCGCACTTTCTCTACAACACGCTCAATTCCGTCATCCGCATGGTGGGGATAGGCAAAAATGAAGATGTCATCACGACGATTTCTTCGCTGTCCAAACTGTTCCGAATCAGTTTGAGCAGGGGCAAGGCGGTTATCACTGTTCAGGAAGAGCTGGAACACATCAGACACTACCTGATCATCCAAAAAATGCGGTACAAAAACAAGTTCGAGTATGAAATTGAGGCTAGCGATGAGGTTCTCACCTGTAAAACGCTCAAACTGATTCTTCAACCCATTGTTGAGAATTCAATTTATCACGGGATCGAGATGATGGCAGACGAAGGGCTGATTACGATTTCTGCCTCAGTCGTAGACGGGAAAATCCTGTTTCAAGTGAGCGATAATGGTCTGGGCATGAGTCAGGATCGCATAGCTGCCATTCTTTCTGGTCAGGTAAAAAGCGACAAAGGCTCCGGGGTTGGCGTGAAGAATGTCCATGAGAGAATCAGGCTCTACTACGGAGAAGAATACGGTGTCCATATTAAGAGTCAATTGGAAGTGGGTACTACTGTGAAAATATGGGTGCCGTTCATCAAGGAGGAAGAGGAATGAAGCAACAGATGAGTAAAAAAACCTTGATACTGCTCTCCCTCTTCCTGTTGGTCATTAGCATCACCCTTTTGCCTTCCTGTTCCGAAGAGATCGACGTCAGCGATCGTACGAAGAAACAGAATGTCGCCCTGATTGTGAAAATGAAACACGGCGATTACTGGAGAACTGTGAAGATGGGAGCAGAAGCAGCGGCAAAGGAATTTGACGTCAATTTGAAATTTTATGCGGCTGACTACGAAGAAGACGTACTCGCCCAAATCAACTTCGTCAGCCAGTCTCTGCGTGAGGAAACCGACGCATTGGTACTGTCAGCTAGTGACTACAAAGCGCTTTCCGGTATCACAGATAAAGCGGCTAGTCTGAACATCCCTGTGATTACGATCGACTCGGAAGTCATGTCTTCTGGAGTGAAAAGCTTTATTGGTACGGATAATTATGAAGCAGGCAAACAGGCTGCACAGCAGTTGATTCAATTGACAGGGGAGCAAAGCAAAATTGCCTTGATGGGCACGATGATCGGAGCAAGAAACCTGGAGCAGCGAGAAAAGGGCTTTCTCGATGAAGTAGCCAAACATCCCGGCGTCATCCTGGTTGCCAAGGAATATTGCTTCTCCAATCAAAATCTGGCAAGTGACCTGACCAAAAAGATTGTAGCAAACAATGAACAGCTTGATGGAATCTTTGCTCTGACCGGGCTGGCTTCGAATGGAGTGGCCAACACCATTGAGGAATTGGGCTTGAACGGCAAGGTAAAGATCGTGGCTTTTGACAATACACCAGAAGTGATGGAGCATGTGCAAGAGGGCGGCGTACAGGCGACGATCGTGCAAAACCCTTACAACATGGGATATTTGGGAGTCAAGTATGCGGTAGAAGCGATGCATGGGGAAACGGTACCTAACCGGATCGATACGCATACGCAAGTGATTACACAAGAGAATATGTTCTCGCCAGAAAACCAGCAATTATTGTTCCCGTTGGCGAAGTAACATGTCAGTGCCATCGTGTTTATATACGGTGGTATTTTTATTTTATCGGCAAGTTTAACTACTTTAAGGCATTAAAGTGGTTAAAGTTTTCCATTTGCGTAAGCCTACCAGAAAAATGTTGTCCTCTACAAAGCGACTTTGACAGTGCAGCCTAGACTTTTGGAAATCGTTAGGGAAAAAAGTGGGCAACCAGCGTTGCGAAAGAGGCAGCAGCGTGTTTGACCACTTCCTAACGATGAAAAAAGTCGGACAGTTATTCTACTCTGCAAACTGTCAGGGAGACCTGCGTTTCAGTCCCCCGATGAGAGGGGATAGGGGACAACATTTTTCGCTTTTCATGAGAATTTTTATATAAATTCATAGAATTCTGCATTTGTTTTTATTTTGAAATCGCTTACTTTTGGTTATAGAAGGTTTCACAAATTAACAAGAATCTGTAGGGGGGTTCATTTCGTGAAAAAATTAGTTACTGCTTCTGTTGCATTTGCTGTGTTGGCTTCTCTCGTAGGTTGTTCCAACAATGCTGCTCCAGCGAAACCTGCTGAAGGCGGCGGCACGGCTGCTCCAGCTCCTGCTGCGGCACCAAAAATCGGTGTAGCCATCTACAAATTTGACGACACGTTCATGACGGGTGTTCGTAACGCCATCTCTGCTGCGGCTGAAGGCAAAGCAGAAGTGGACATCGTTGACAGCCAAAATGCACAACCAACTCAAAACGATAAAGTTGACCTCTTCATCACGAAAAAAGTAAGCGCTCTCGCAATCAACCCGGTTGACCGTACGGCTGCAGGCGTGATCATTGACAAAGCAAAAGCGGCGAACATTCCGGTTGTATTCTTTAACCGTGAACCAATGCCAGAAGATATGGCGAAATGGGATAAAGTCTACTACGTAGGGGCAAAAGCTGAAGAATCCGGAACGATCTCCGGACAACTGCTCGTAGACTACTGGAAAGCACATCCAGAAGCTGACAAAAACAAAGACGGTGTTCTCCAATACGTCATGCTGAAAGGTGAACCAGGTCACCAGGATGCTGAGCTTCGCACCAAGTTCTCGATCAAAGCAATTGAAGATGCTGGCATCAAGGTAGAAAAAGTGGCTGAAGATACAGCGATGTGGGATCGCGTAAAAGGCCAGGAGAAAATGGCTGCATTCCTCGCATCTGGCGGAGATAAAATTGAAGCGGTTCTTGCTAACAACGATGACATGGCACTCGGTGCAATCGAAGCGTTGAAAGCGGCTGGATACTTCAAAGACAACAAATACATGCCTGTTGTCGGTGTAGATGCGACAGCACCAGCATTGAAAGAATTGGAAAACGGCACACTCCTTGGAACCGTATTGAACGATGCGAACAACCAAGGGAAAGCAACGCTTGAAATCGCTGCTGCGCTCGCTGCAGGTAAAGCACCAAGCAAAGAGACAACTGGTTTCGATATCGTCGATGGTAAATATGTTTGGGTAGCGTACAAAAAAATTACAAAAGACAACATTGCTGACGCCAAGTAATTTGTTCATTGACAGAATGTTTTCGTAGACTGGTATAGCAAAGTAAAGGCAAGGGAGCAAGCAATTTGGCTGTTACGTTGCTCCCTTGCTTTTCTATTTTTTCAATGATCCTTAAGGCTAGGCTAACGCCCGAGTCGAAGTGCAGGAGGCGTTTTGAAATGACAGATACTGTTTTTTTACTTGAAATGAACAATATCTCCAAAGAGTTTCCCGGCGTAAAAGCACTGGATGACGTTACGTTGAAAGTGCGCCCAGGTACGGTTCATGCACTAATGGGTGAAAATGGTGCAGGTAAATCTACGCTGATGAAATGCCTGTTCGGAATTTACAAACAGGATGCTGGCGAAATTATTTTGAACGGAAAAAAGGTCGATATCAACAATTCCAGTGACGCACTGGCAAATGGCGTCTCGATGATCCACCAGGAGCTTCATCCCGTACCACACCGTAATGTAATGGAAAACATTTGGCTGGGTCGTTTTCCCCAGAAGAATTTTGGAATTATTAAATTGGTTGACGAGAAAAAAATGTTTGCCGATACCAAACAGCTTTTCCAGGATCTAAACATGGATCTTCACCCGAAACAAATTGTAGGAAGTTTATCCGTATCGAAAATTCAATCGATTGAAATTGCGAAAGCCGTTTCCTATCACTCCAAAGTAATCGTCATGGACGAGCCGACGTCATCTTTGACCGGCAATGAAGTTGAACAACTGTTTACAATCATCAATGAATTGAAGAGCCGCGGTGTAGCCATTATTTATATATCTCACAAGATGGAAGAAATCCTTCGTATCTCTGATGATGTTACGATCATGCGTGACGGAAAGAAGATCGGGACTTGGGGCTCATCCGAGTTGACCACTGACCTGATCATTTCCCGCATGGTAGGACGTGACCTGACCCAGCGTTTCCCTGAAAGAAGCAATGTACCAAGTGATGTCATTCTCAAGGTTGAGAATCTGACATCTCCCAATCGCTCCTTCAAGGAAGTGTCCTTTGAATTGCGGAAAGGTGAAATCCTTGGTGTAGGCGGACTGGTGGGATCACAGCGCACAGAGCTGATCGAAGCGTTGTTTGGTCTCAGATCGATCAAAGAAGGTACGATTTCGATCAATGGCAAGCAGGTGAAAATCAAATCACCGATTGATGCCAAGAAACACAAAATCGCTCTTCTGACAGAAGAACGTCGTGTGACAGGTATTTTCCCCGTGCTTTCGATTCTGGAGAATACAGTTATCGCTAATCAAAATCGATATTTGAATGCAATCCGTCTGCTCAATGAAAAACGAAGACGGGAAGAGACAGAAAAGAGTATTGAAATGTTACGAGTCAAAACTCCTTCGGCAGCGACAGCAATCAAGAATCTCTCTGGTGGTAACCAGCAAAAGGTTTTGCTTGCCAGATGGCTGTTAACCGAGCCGGATATTTTACTACTGGATGAGCCAACTCGTGGAATAGATGTAGGTGCCAAGTATGAAATCTACTCGATTATTGCAGACCTCGCAAAGCAGGGGAAAAGCATCATCATGATTTCATCTGAAATGCCAGAGCTTCTGGGGATGTCAGATCGAATTATGGTGATGTCCGAAGGCCGTCTCGCAGGTGAAGTAGACGGAAAAAATGCAACAGAGGAAGAGATCATGCGCCTGGCTACCAAGTACTTGGCGTAATGAAGGAGGTTTCGAACGTGAATAACTCAAGAAGCATAGGAAATTTTGTATCACAGAATGCTATTTATATTGTACTGATCGTATTGATTGCAGGGATTGCCTTGTATGATAACACATTTCTGTCGATTACCTCGCTCCGTGACATCCTGCTTCAATCATCTACCCGTGCCATTATCGCACTGGGCGCAGCCTTTGTCCTGATTACGGGGGGTGTAGACCTTTCTACAGGCCGTGTTGTCGGTCTCACAGCCGTTTTGTCTGCATCTATGCTGCAAATGCAGGATTATCCAAGACGATTTTTTCCGGATCTCCCTGATTTACCAATTATCGTTCCTATTTTGCTTGCGATTCTTGCAGGTGTCATTGTCGGTTTGATCAACGGTCTGATTGTTGCCAAACTGAGCGTTCCTCCTTTTATTGCAACATTAGGTACGATGGTTATCGTGTATGGTGTGAACTCGATCTACTTTGACATGAAGCCGAATGAATCCCAACCAATCGGTGGGCTCCGTGAAGATTTCGGCCATCTGGGGACAGGATTCTTTGGGCCGAGTGGTCCCTATTCGGTACCGTATATCGTCGTCATCGCCATCGCTGTAGCAGCCCTCGTCTGGGTCATCTTCAACAAAACTACACTCGGCAAAAACATGTACGCCATTGGTGGAAACATCCAGGCAGCGACGGTATCTGGTATTAATGTCGGTCGCAACATTGTGTATATTTATGCGATTGCAGGCGCACTTTACGGCCTGGCGGGAGTTCTGGAAGCAGCGAGAACAGGCGGAGCAACCAATAACTACGGAAATATGTACGAGTTGGACGCCATTGCTGCCTGCGTAGTAGGTGGGGTATCCACAGCAGGTGGTATCGGCACCGTTCCTGGGGTTATGGCCGGGGTACTGATCTTTGGGGTTATCAACTACGGTCTGACGTTTATCGGGGTCAATCCTTACTGGCAGTTGATTATTAAAGGTTTGATCATTGTTGCAGCGGTTGCATTCGATATCCGTAAATACCTTGCGAAAAAATAATCTTAGACTAATTTAACAACCAATAATCGTAATTAACTCTTGTCTTGAGAAATCAAGGTAGGAGTTTTTTTGTTGCTTCATAAAGAATATTAAGAAATTGTTAAAATGTAAGGGCTGGGAGTTTAATCATAATGCAATAGTGGGAAAGAAAATAGCATACAAACTTATTAAAAATTATACATAGCAATTGAGGGGGCAAAAAAATGAAGCTATCCATCGGAAAAAAGCTAGCAATTAGTTTTTTTATTGTCATGCTATTTATGGGAATCGTAGGTTGGAACGGCATAAGTAAAATGAGCACAATCAACGAGAAAACAACTGAAATTGTAACCAGTTGGATGCCGGGGGTTGAAAGTATCAATAACATCAATTACTTAACAGAGCATGTGTTGGTTACCAATGTTAAGATGATCGTTGATCCGAACGAGGCCAATCTGCAAGCCTACCAACAACAAAACGAAAAAACACTGGAAATTATCGATAACGAATTTGCTAAATATGAGAAAACAATCTATTTGGAAGAAGATAGACGAAATTTCGATGAGCTGAAGAATTATTGGAATGAATACAAAAAAACCAATCGTGGATTCATTGATATATCAAGTGAAGTGGATATCATCAAAGGAGCAGGAGCAAATACAGAAAAACTTGCTACTCTGTTAAAAGAATCAGAGCGCCTGTTTCAAAAAATGCAGCAGCCGCTTAATTTTCTTGTAAAGCTGAATCATGATGGTGCTGTCAAAGCTGGAGAAGAATCAAAAGAAATCTATTCAAGCGGACAGCTAGTGACTATGATTATTTTTGGAGTTTCATTGATCCTATCTATTGTATTGGCAGTGGTAATTACACGAATGATTTCTCTCCCTGTCCAAAAAGTGTCGCATTCACTGGAGCAGTTATCTTCTGGCAACCTTGCCCTGGATGATCTGCACGTAAAGAATCGTGATGAGATTGGGGCGTTAGCTGCTTCTTTTAATCAAATGAAAACGAACCTTCGCCAACTGATCAGACAAGTAAGTGAAGGAGCGGAACAAGTAGCAGCTTCGTCAGAAGAATTGTTGGCAAGCACCGAAGAAGTAACTAGCGGAGCATCAGAAGTAGCCCAACATATTCAGGAATTAGCAAGCGGCTCCACAGCAGCAGCACAAACAAGCAACGATACTTCACGGGGCATGGAGGAAGCCGCTCTTGGAATTCAGCGTATTGCTGAATCCACCTCGTCCGTATCGGAAGCAGCGATTGAGACGACCAAAGAAGCTGATTCAGGTAATCGGGCCATTCACAGTGTGGTTGCACAAATGAATAAAATCAGTGAAACAGTGGGAATTGCAGCCAATTTAGTAAAAGACCTGGGGAAACAGTCAGAAGAAATTGGCAATATCACCAAAGTAATAACGGATATCACATCACAGACGAATTTGCTTGCATTGAACGCAGCTATCGAAGCGGCAAGAGCAGGCGAGCATGGAAGAGGATTTGCCGTAGTTGCTGATGAAGTAAGGAAATTGGCGGAGCAATCCAAAGAATCAGCGATTCAAATCACCAATCTGATTCAACAAATTCAAACAGGAACAGGTCAGGTTATTGAATCAATGGAAAGAGGGACAGAAGAAGTGAACACAGGGGTTTCACTGATTGAGGATGCAGGAGTGTCCTTCGGCAGAATTCTGTCGTCCATTCAACATGTGACATCTCAAATTCAGGAAATTTCGGCTGCCTCCGAAGAATTGTCTGCAAGTGTTCAGGAGGTTACCGCATCTGTGGAAGATGTTGCAGAAACTGCCAAACACGCTTCAGAGATTTCACAGTCAATTGCCGCTTCAACAGAGGAGCAGCTTGCTTCCATGGAAGAAATTAGTGGGGTTGCAGAATCACTCAGTAAAATGGCACAAGGCTTGAATGATGAGGTTAGAAAGTTTCAATTGTAGAGAAAAAGTGAAGACTGCCTTATCAGGCAGTCTTATTATCTGCATTTCGATCAGTTATGTAAGCGACGATGAAAAAGAGCAATACAAGTGTAAGTTCTACCCAATACGGCTCCATTTTTACATAAACTTTTTCCATTAAAATAAATAAGTGCTCAAAAAAGAATATCAATTTGTCCATGCTGACTCTCCTTTACGTCTTGTACTTCTTATAAGCTTAAACGATTTCCAAAAAATGTGTATCTGGCTATAGAAGGGTTGTTTCTCGGTCTCAGGTCTGAAATGAATAGAGGCAATGATAGTTATCGTAACACAATGTTCTTGATTAAGGAATTATTTACCTATATAGTAACATTGTTGTAAAGTTTTGTTTTAGCAAAGGAGTGGTTGGGATGTCGGTAAGAATGGAAGCAAATCACCTCAGCATGCAAGCGGGTAGGGGAAAACAATAAGGTTAACTAAGTTGTTCTCCTACTATCCAAAGAAAATGAATGGGATAAGGGGATACGACAATGAGCAAACATATATTTTGGGAAATTCACTCCAATCTGCCACGAGAGGGTCCAGGTACGAATGAAGCAACACGCAAAGCATTTGAGAGAGTTCAGGATCAGTTGCCAGCAAAACCTGCGATACTCGATGTAGGATGCGGCCCAGGAATGCAGACGATTGAACTAACTCGTTTGACAAAAGGATCGATAACTGCCGTTGATCAGCATGAGCCATTTTTGAACGAGGTAAGCAAGAGAGCAGATGAGGCTGGTGTGGCAGAGCGGGTTAAACCAATGAATGCTTCAATGTTCACACTGCCTTTCGAAGCCAATGAGTTTGATTTGATCTGGTCGGAAGGTGCGATTTACATTATCGGGTTTGAAAAAGGACTGATCGAGTGGCGACCTCTCTTGAAGTCCAATGGGTTCCTGATTGCTTCGGAACTGACATGGCTTACTGATGATGTTGGGAGGCCGGAAGAGATCGAGGCGTTCTGGTCTATGAACTATCCTGCGATGAAAACGATTCGTGAAAATCTGGAGATAATCCAAAATGCGGGTTATGAATTGGTAGATTCCTTTGTGCTAGAGGAAGCAGGTTGGTGGGGGTATTATCAACCGATTGAACAGCGGATCAGCGACCTGAGAGAAACGTATCGAGATCAGGCGGATGTCCTGAACAGTCTGGACGAACAACAATACGAAGTCACTATGTATCAAAAATACGGAAAACACTACGGGTACGTCTTTTATATCATGAGAAAAGTCGATTAGTTTTTTATGAAATGATATGATTGGAGACGACAAAAGGCTGACGAACAAAACCTCGTCAGCCTTTTTCTATGCGGTCCTGCCTGACTGGTGATTGTTAATTCCCCAACAACTCCAATACAGCTTCCTTCAATTTACTCACCTTTTGAACAGAAGCCTCACGGGATGTATCAACAACTCCGAAATACACCTTCATTTTTGGTTCCGTACCAGAAGGGCGGAACGCAAGCCAGCTTCCATCCTCCAACAATAATTTCACGACATCAGAAGAGGGGAGCCCTTCAATTCCGGGGAGATAATCTTTGGATTCTATTACAGCAATTCCGGCAATCTGCGAAGGAGTTGTTGTTCGGACAGCATTCATCATTTTTGATATTTTCTCAGCGCCTTCTCGTCCTTTTAATGTAAAGGACAACAGATCATCTGTGAAATATCCGTGTTCCTTGTACAGATCATTCAGTACATCAAGCAGAGATTTTTCCTTTTCTTTATAAAAAGCAGCCATTTCCGAGAGAAGGAGTCCTGCCTGGATGGCATCTTTATCACGGACAAAGTCACCGATTAAATAGCCATTGCTCTCTTCGTATCCAAACAGAAATGTGTGAGAGCCGGTTTGTTGAAAGTCTTCTATTTTCTCGGCAATATATTTGAATCCAGTAAGTGTCTCCTGCATGGTTACACCAAATGAGTCGGCAATGGCGCGTCCCAATTCAGAAGTGACGATGGTTTTTACTACAACTGCATTGCCTGGCAATGAACCAGTGGCTTTCTTTTGATCCAAAACATAATGAAGCAACAAAGCACCAATCTGGTTGCCGGAGATAATCCCATATTCTCCATTTATGGTTCGAACGGCCAAACCGAGACGGTCTGCATCGGGGTCCGTTGCCAGAATCAGTTCAGATGCATTGTCTTTGGCGTGATGGATAGCAAGTTGAAAGGCAATAGGCTCCTCCGGATTGGGGGAAGAGACCGTAGAGAAGTTCGGGTCGGGACTGGCTTGCGCTGCAACAAGCTGTGCTTGCACAAAGCCTGCATTTTGAAGGGCGTTCATTAATGGACGGTTTCCAGTTCCGTGTAAAGGAGTAAAGGTAATGTTTATATCCTTGGCAGCATGCAAGACAGAAGCATTCGTAGACAAAAGCGTACGAAGCTTGGCTTGATACGCTTCATCAATGTCAGTGCCAATCATTTCGAGAAATCCTTTTTGGATGGCTTCTTCAGCAGTAATTGCTGGCAAGGTGAGCTCGTCTTCGAGTGAGTTGATATACTGAGAAATTTCCTGGGCAATTTTCGTCGAAATTTGTCCGCCTTGTGGGTTATATACCTTGTATCCGTTGTATTCAGGAGGATTGTGGCTTGCTGTAATCACGATTCCGCCAGATGCACCAAGATGACGTACAGCAAAAGAGAGCATAGGTGTAGGGCGAAGTTCCTCAAAGAGATACACCATGATGCCATGATAGGCGAGACTTCCTGCCGCTTCCCTGGCGAAGTCTTCGGAGAAATGGCGGGAGTCATAGGCAATCACTACACTTTTTTGTGCAGAAGAGTCTCCCTGACGCAGGAGGAATTGAGCAAATCCATGTGTTGCACGACGAATGATATAGGTATTGATTCGATTCGTTCCGGCACCGATGATCCCACGTAGTCCTGCTGTGCCAAATTGAAGATAGCGGTAAAAGCGATCCTCGATTTCCTTTTCACTGGAAATGGATGACAGATCGTTGGCAAGGTACGAGGGGAGTCCTCGATGATTTTTCCAACGTTCATAGGGTACCGTGTAATCTGACATGGGTTTAGCCTCCTGACAAAAGTTCAAAGTATATAGATGAAACTGAAATTAACCATAAAAGAATTGCAAATGAAACACATACATACTAAGATAATAAGAAGTTAATTAATTAATTTAATTAAGTTATGGATAACGAGTTTTATTATACACAATAGATGGAGGAGATACAATTGGCCGAATTGCGTTATAACCCTCTTCTTGGCGACTGGACGATGGTTGCTTCCCATCGAGCACATCGCCCGACCATGCCAAAAGATTATTGTCCGTTTTGCCCAGGCTCAGGGAAAGTGCCGGACGAATACGACGTTCTCTGCTACAACAATGACTTTCCTGCTTTGATGCCGTCTCCGCCCGAGCCAGATCCTGTTGGCTCATCTCTTTACCGTACGGAAAAAGCGTATGGAAAATGCGAAGTCATCCTCTATTCTCCTGAACATACTGTCACACTGCCAGAGCTTCCTGCCCAGCATATTGAGAAGCTGGTCGCTCTTTGGACGGACCGTTTTGTCGAGCTGAGCAAGGAACCAAAACACAAATATATTCTCATTTTCGAAAACCGTGGAGAAGAATGCGGTGTGACAATGCCTCACCCACATGGACAAATCTACGCCTACTCACAAATGCCGTTGAAGATCAGAACCGAGTTGGAAAATTGCAAGAGGCACCATGCAGTGCACGGAACGTGTTTAATCTGTGACATGAACCGGGAAGAGAAGGCTTTCCAAGAGCGAGTAATTCATGAAAACGACGACTTCATTGCGTACATCCCATTCTTTACAGATTATCCGTACGGCCTGTTTATCGTAAGTAAAAGTCATAAAACAGCGTTGTCCGACTTCACGGAAAAAGAGAGACGCAGTTTGGCGGAAATGCTCAAAGACATGACTGGAGCCATGGACTGTCTATTTGACAAGCTGTTCCCGTATATGATGGTAATCCACCAACGGCCCGTAAACGATGAGAATGTAGATAACTACTATCACTTCCACATTGAGTTTTATACACCTCTTCGTGAAGCGAGTAAAATCAAATACTACGCTTCCTCCGAAATGGGGGCATGGGCAGCTTGCAACCCGCATGCGGTCGAGGAAACATCTGAGAAACTGCGTGAAGCGTATCAGCGCTATTTGCAAAAAGAAGGAAGGTCTCTGCGATGAAACAATTTCTCGAACGTTTTGGTGGTTCATCGGAATCGATTCGACTGTTTTTTGCACCGGGCCGAGTAAACCTGATTGGGGATCATACCGATTACAGCGGCGGATATGTATTACCTGCTGCATTGGATTTCGGTACATGGATGGCGATCCGCAAACGCCAGGACGATTGTCTTCGAATGGCTTCAACCTCATTTGCACACGTCGTTACCTGCGATACAAATCATCTCGAGTTTCGTGCAGAAGACGGGTGGGGGAACTATCCGAAGGGTGTTTTGTCCTTGTTAAAGCAGCGTGGAGTAGATTTTGGTGGATTTGATATCCTCTTTCACGGCAATATTCCGAATGGTGCAGGTCTCTCATCCTCTGCTTCCATCGAGATGGTCACTGCAATCGGGGTGTGTGCGCTTGCAAATGCAGAGCTTTCTATCATTGATTTGGTGAAGTTGACACAACAAGCAGAGAATCAGTACATGGGAGTCAACTGCGGTATTATGGATCAGTTCGCAGTAGGAATGGGGAAACAAGATCACGCCATGTTTTTACGTTGCAATACATTGGAGTATCGCTATGTGCCACTTACTCTCGGAGACTATCGACTCGTTGTCATCAATAGCAACAAGCGACGAGAACTGGCAGATTCCAAATACAATGAGCGAAGACAGGAATGTGAAGATGGATTTACCATCATTCAAAGCAAGCTGGCAGAAGCGAAAGACTTGGGTAGTGTGTCGGTCGATGAATGGGAAAAGGTTCGTGAGCTCATTAAAATTCCAACGATCAGCAACCGCCTGGAGCACGTCGTCTATGAAAACGATCGGGTTAAACAATCAACCGAGGCGCTAAAACAAGGTGATTTGATCAGATTCGGACAGTATATGGTTGCATCCCACCATTCGTTACGTCACTTTTATGAAGTCTCCTGCTTTGAGCTTGATACGTTGGTGGAAGAAGCGCTTCAAATGGAAGGCTGCATCGGTGCCAGAATGACAGGTGCAGGATTTGGTGGATGTACGGTTAACGTCGTGCACAAGGAGCGATTGGCTGAATTTGGAAACAGCGTAGCACAACAATACACACAAAAAACTGGCTTTACAGCCGATTTCTATGTATGCAACCTTGGGGAAGGTGCAAGAGAGATTGCAGTGGGGGAGGATAAAACATGGCCATTTTAGTTACAGGTGGAGCTGGGTTTATTGGCAGTCATACGGTTGCTGAATTTCTTTCGCACGGTGAAGAAGTAATCGTATTGGACAATCTCGCAACCGGGCACAAGCTGGCATCATTGGGGAATCACTTTTATCAGGGAAATATCCACGATACGGCACTGCTTGACCAGATCTTCACTTCTCATACCATTGAAGCAGTCATTCACTTCGCAGCAAGTTCGCTCGTTGGTGAAAGTGTGACTGAACCATTGAAATATTATCGCAACAATGTAGGAGCAGCAATCAACCTTCTGGAGACAATGAACCGTTATGGTGTAAAAAAAATCGTCTTCTCTTCAACGGCAGCGACTTACGGGGAGCCGAAACACATTCCGATCAAAGAGTCAGACCCGACCGAGCCGACCAGCCCGTATGGGGAAACCAAGCTGGCAATTGAACACATGCTGAATTGGTGCGACCAAGCGTATGGCATCAAGTCTGTCTCCCTTCGTTACTTTAATGCAGCAGGTGCTCATCCGAATGGGCAAATCGGAGAGGATCACCGTCCCGAGAGTCACCTGATCCCGATTATTTTGCAAGTCGCACTCGGGCAACGTGAGTATATTTCTGTCTTTGGTGATGATTATCCAACAAAGGATGGTACTTGTATTCGAGATTATGTCCATGTCATGGATTTGGCTAATGCCCACTACCTCGCCTTGAAGCGCCTGCGTGAAAAAGAAGAGAGCGGGATCTACAATTTGGGGAACGGGACAGGGTTTTCTGTGAATGAGGTCATAGAAGAGGTTCGACGAATTACTAAGCATCCGATTCCTGTTCGAATGGAAACAAGACGCGCAGGCGACCCGGCTGTTCTGATTGCCTCCCCTGAGAAGGCAAAGGCTGAATTAGGCTGGATTCCAGCTCAATCGGATCTCAACACCATCATTCAGAGTGCATGGGACTGGCATCGCACCCATCCCAACGGGTACGACAGTTAGGCAAATCTAGCGGACGGGGGTGTAAATATGACGAAGCAAGCTGTTTTTGATGAACGGATTAGAAAGCTGCGAGAATTGATGGACAAAAAGCAACTCGATGGCCTTTTGTTGCGTAAGCGCAGAAGCTTCTCCTGGTTGACAAGCGGACAATCCAATTATATCGTTCAAACGACAGAGCAAGGAGTTTCGGATTTCCTCATTTTTTCGGACCGGGTTATTTGCATCACCAATCAAATGGAGTCCGCCCGCATCAAGGAAGAAGAAATGAACGGGTTGGATGTGGAGTGGCTAACTACGGAGTGGCATGAGAGTGTGGAACCGGCGATTGTTGCTCGCTGCCAGAATAAAAGAATGGGAACAGATACCGTTCAAGCTTCTTCTTTTCTCCCGGATGTTTTGGTACTAGGGACCGAAATTGCTAAACTCTCTTATGTACTGAATGAAGATGAGCAGAATAAATATCGCTGGTTGTGTCAAGCGTCTGCCAGAGCGATTGAAGCTACTTGCCGTGAAATCCAGCCGGGTATGACTGAATTTCAAATTCAGGCGCTGCTTGCATCCAAAGTGATGGCACACGGAATCAACCCGCAGGTTTTGTTGGTTGCTACGGATGACAGAATTCTAAACTACCGCCACCCGATTCCAACAGCCAAGAAACTGGACAAATACGCCATGCTGGTTCTTTGCGGGGAGAAATTCGGGTTGGTCGCCAATGTGACCCGATTTGTTCACTTCGGACCACTCCCTGAGGAAATTCGGGTAAATAAAGCAAAACTGGCACAGATAGACGTGAGTATGAACGCAGCAACCAGACCAGGCAAGGCGATCTGTGAGGTGTTCAACACAGGGATTGAAAGCTACCGACAAATGGGGTTCCCGGATGACTGGCGCTATTTGCATCAGGGAGGGCCAACCGGCTACGCTTCTCGTGAATTCCTTGCTACTTCCGAGTCTCCTGGTGTTGTTCAGCTACATCAGGCATTTGCCTGGAATCCGGCGATTCGTGGAATCAAGTCAGAAGATACGATCCTGGTAGGCGAGCAGGCTAATGAATTCCTTACGTACACAGGTGAATGGGGGTATTTGCTTGTGGAACGAGATGGGGTAACATATAAACGACCAGATGTGCTGGTACTCTCCTAAGTTGGGGAGGAACTTGCCCCTGTTTTCATAGTACGTGAAAAAGGAAGAGACCAATGTCTAAATCAATGCAGACGGGAAGTTTTCAGTGGATGAAATCGCTGAACAAGTCGATCATCCTCAATATCATACGGCTACACGGACCGATTTCACGAGCAGAAATTGCCAAGCTGACTGAACTCACCCCACCAACGGTAACCAACATCGCGAATGAACTGTTGGAGGAAAACTGGATTTTGGAAAGCGAGCGGGGCGAATCTTCTGGCGGAAGGAAGCCCATCCTGCTGCGGCTGAATGCTGAAGCATTCCATGTAGTAGGAGTGTATGCTGGTGCGAAAAAGATACGAGCTGTAGCGGCGACTGTAGATGGCAGTATCATGGCAGAGCAAGAAGTGCTTGTCGGAAAGGGACCCACAGAAGCCGAATATCTGCGCATGCTCAAAGAATTGATTCGGCAAGTCATGCAGGATTCAAAAGCAGAGCAATCTTCCTTTTTGGGAATCGGCGTAGGCATGCATGGACTTGTCGATCCGATCCAGGGTATCTCGATTTTTGCTCCGAATATCCCATTGCGAAATGTGAAAATAAAAGAAGTGTTGGAGACGAAGTTTTCTCTTCCAGTAGAAGTAGATAATGACGTGAGGGCCTTGGCGCTGGGTGAGAGCTGGTTCGGTCAAGGGCAGGGTTTGAGCCACTTTGTCTGCGTTAACGTAGGAACAGGGATTGGAGCAGGAATCATACTCGACGGACGGTTGTATCAGGGAGCATCATTTACTGCTGGAGAGATCGGACATACAACCATTGATTTGCATGGACCCCAGTGTAGTTGCGGCAATACCGGCTGTCTGGAAGCATTGGCATCAGGACCTTCGATGGAAGCACGTGTTGAGCGAGCAATTGCAAGTGGAGAACAGAGCATTTTGCACAAGCCAGGCAGTGGTGCTGATCCAGTCAAGGTTACCGGAGAAGAGATCTTCCGTGCCGCGGTTGCAGGAGACCAACTGGCTATTCGTGTCATGGAAGAGACAGGTACGTACCTTGGTGTTGGGATTGCCAACCTGATCAATTCGTTCAACCCATCTTGCATCATACTCTCCGGGGGTGTCTTCAGAGCAAACGATTATGTGCTGGATTCGCTCAGACGAACCGTACAGGAGAGAGCATTGCAAACGCCAACGAATGCGCTTCAGATTGTTACCAGTGAACTGGGTAAAAATGCAATGGCTATCGGAGCGTTCACATTGCTTCTCGCCAAAATCTTTACTCCTGAAGGCGTAAGCAAATAGCATACAGTATCTTCAAAAGCCGACATCTCTTCACTGAGGATGTTGGTTTTTTCATATTTTTGTCTATGAATCTTGTGAAAAAATGTGATAGTATTACTTTTTGTGACAACCTTTCAATCAAGAAATTTTGATCGTTTCAAAGGAGATTGTGAGTATGGTTATTCAATTTGCTGAGGCCACAGTAGATAATCCTATCTTTGTGGAGGAAGCACTAGCTTTTTATGACGATACGTTTCCCCTTGAAGTTAGAGAACCGCACGAGATTTTTTGGGAGAGTCTGCGGTACGCAAAAAACAACTCAGCTAATAACTTCCACTTCCTCATTGGTTTGGAGGGAGAGCAAATTGTTTCTTTTGCGACAGGCCACTATATCAAAGAGGTCAATTCCGGTTTTATTGTATATATTGCGGCAACACCAACGAAAAGAAGCAAGGGTCTGGGAACAAAGACGTTGTACAAAATGGAGGAATTGCTGACAGAGGACGCCAAATCGGCTGGATTCCCATCCATACAGAGTATCGTCTTGGAGACTGAAAAGCAGGAAGTAGTCCAAACCCCGGAAGAGAAACAGGATTGTATCAAACGAAGCCGTTTTTTTGAACGGAATCGATATCGGAAATACGAGGAAATCGACTACTATCAGCCGCCATTGCATGATGGCGGTGAGCGTGTGCCGCTGAATTTCTATATCAAAAATTATGAAAATCAGCACCTTTCCAAAAAGGAAGTAAGTGCGATTATCAGAGCCATTTACAAAGAGAAATATTATAGTGTAAACGGGATCGACCAACGAATTCTGATGGATTGCATTTCACAGATGGGCGTATAGAAGAACTGCTAGATGCAGTTCTTTTTGTTTTGATAAGAAAAAGAAAGAGGGCAAGCCCTACAAGAAATGTAGTAACCCGCCCTACAAAGTACTAACAAACCTTAGCTGATAGTTAATTATGAATTGCTCACACTGCTTTTTTTCGTAAACAGACTGTCCAAAGCCATGAAACGTGCACCGCTCACTACGAGAGAAAGAGACATCGCCATCAAGGCAAGCTCAAATTCATACCCGCCTGAGAAGCCTTTACCAATTTTCACGGTACCAATGGCAACCAGCATGATGATTGCAAAAAGAGCAGAAAAAATACGTGTGCCAAGACCGAGGATCAAGGCAATACCGCCAACAACCTCAACACCAGCGACGAAATAAGCCATGAAACCAGGCAACCCGATTTTCCCGAAGAAGCCTACAACGTTTTCGATGCCGTTTCCGAATTTATCAAGCCCATGCACCAAAAAAGTAATTCCCAATACTACTCGAAGAAGCAAGTTTGCCGTATCGTTATTCCATTTCATCATTGTTTTCCTCCCTAGTTGATTGAATAAGATCTATTTTTTAAACTACACAGTGTAGTGTAATTTCCTAAAAAAAATTAAGACAAAGCCAAAATAAACGAAGTGAATAAAACTAAGAGTATTTTTATCGAGATCATCAATGATTTCAGTGGAAAATGCAATGGCAGGTCTGACTCGGGCTCTACTAACTGCTTGATTCGATAATTGATCGAGGTCTCAGCAAACGATACATGCGAAAAAGGCAGTGGGGTAGATTTCCCTCTCTTGATCATTTTGATCAGTGCACTTCCCAGATGTGTAGGTGTCTGCATTTGTTCAATCGAATATTTGTCTGCGAGTAACTCTCTGATGATTCTATAGTTTTGATGGAACGATTTCAGAATAGGAAGATACCACATTACAGAAGAAAACAGGTATAGCAGTAACGTTTTCAAAGGATCACTATGTTTTAAGTGGTACTTCTCATGGTAAATGACGGCTTTACTTTCATCTTCGTCTAATAATTCCAGCAGCCCTGTGGAAAGAACAATTCGTGTTTTCATGAATCCCATTGTAAATGCAAGTGGATCTGCATGGCGGATCACAAGAATATCCTGTTTGGAATGGCTGTATGCTTGATTCATTTGCTCGGTAACAGAACTGTCCTTTATGCCAACCATCTTTCGGTATGCTTGCCTCGATAATCGGATTTGTTTATAGATCCCCCAGACCATAAGAGAGAGCGTATAAAACACCAAAACGTTCAGGACATAACTCAGTGAATGTAGATCGTACTTTTTCACCCAACTATCGCAAATTTGAATCAGGTTGAAGTGTGGGTCTATCCCTACTAGTACATAGAGTGCATACATGATCATTTGGATTATGATCAAGCCTGCGATTAGAACACCCGAACCAAATAAAACCTTTGAACGATTTTCCCACATGGTTTTAACGTTCCTTTTCTTTTTTTAGGTCTTTGATTTTCATTTCCAGCTTTTCCAATAGCCCCATGTCCACTTCTTCCAAAGCATCGAGCATATGATTGACGACTAGCGGGCCAAATTCCTCCATGAGCTCATGCGTCAATTCCTTGGATTGTGTCTCGAGAAATTCATCTCTCGACAGGACGGGCCAGAAATGGGTAAGCCTTCCCTCTGTCTTTTTCTGCAAGATTCCCTTTTCAACCAACCGATTCATTACGGTCATCACCGTGTTGAAATTTACGCTTTTTTCTTGCTCCAGCTTTCCTTGCACGTCTTTGATCGTCTTCGGAGAGCTGTCCCACAAGATGTTCATGATCTTCGCTTCAAGCGGTCCAAAAAATCGGTTCAAACCACTTTCATGATATTTAAAGTTTTGTATTTTCATGTGTTGCCACCTCGCACACTACTGATTGTAGTGTTGGATGATATTCATGTCAAGCATGTTCCTGCACTTTCCAGCAGTTACAGGTGTTTACTTTCACTCAACAAAATTAATTTTTACACAAATTTTAATAATTAAACTATTCTAATAAATCATAATAAAACAATCTTAAAATTTGGTTTTTTCTAAAAATTCCAATGTATAGTATCCGTAGAGCCATAGAAAAGGGGGAATTAACATGAAAAAGAATATTTTTGTTTTGTTAACCTCGCTCCTTGTAACTGGTGCCGCTCTAGCCGGTTGCGGAAGCCCTACCAACACGACCCAGACACAGACGCCAAACAATCAGACACCAGCTACACAAACTCCAGCAACTAACGCAGGTTCCAAGACACTCAAGCTGAATCTGCACAGTGAACCGCCAACGGCTGACCCAGGTCTTGCAGAGGATACGACCTCGGGTGCAATCGTCCGTGCTACCTTTGACGGGTTGACCCGTACAGGTGACGATGGCAAGCCGCATGAGTCAGCAGCAGAAAAAGTAGATGTGTCGGCAGACCTGAAGACGTATACCTTTACACTTCGGGAAGGGAAGTGGAGCAACGGTGATCCTGTAACTGCTCATGATTTTGAGTATGCATGGAAACGTGCCCTTGATCCAAAGACGGCTTCCAACTATGCGTACCAGCTCTACTTTATCAAAGACGGTGAAAAGTTTAACAAAGGACAAGGGAAAAGTATTGATGATGTCGGGGTGAAAGCACTCGACGACAAGACACTACAAGTTCAATTGGAGAACCCGACTCCGTTTTTCCTTGAGTTGACGGCATTCTACACCTACTATCCGGTTAACCAAAAAGTTGTAACAGGCAATGCGAACTGGGCGGCTGAAGCCAAAACCCACGTTGGTAATGGTCCATTCAAGATGGTAGAGTGGGAGCATAAGAGCAAGCTGATTCTGGAGAAAAACGAGCACTATTGGGATAAAGATGCTGTAAAACTGGATCGGATTGAATTCTCCATGGTGGAAGATGAGAATACAGAACTCGCCATGTATGACAATGGGGAAATTGACTGGGCTGGATCTCCTTTGAGCAGTCTTCCTACGGATGCAATGCAAGCTTTGAAGGCTTCCGGAAAAATGACAACTGTTCCGATTTCCGGTACGTATATGTACAAATTTAATACAGAAAAGCCACCATTCAATAATGTGAAAATCCGCAAAGCGTTCGTATATGCACTGAATCGCCAAGCGATCATCGATAACGTAACACAGGCAAATCAACAGCCAGCCCTCGGCTTCATACCCGATTCCAACTCCGTAGGCAACAGCCCATTCTTCCAAGATAACGACGTCGAAAAAGCGAAGCAGTATCTCGCTGAAGGTATGAAAGAACTTGGAATCACAAGCCTGCCACCAATTTCCTTATCATTTAACACCTCTGAAGCTCATAAGAAAATTGCAGAATCCGTTCAAGACCAGTGGAAAAAAGCACTGGGTGTAGACGTGAAACTCGAAAACAAGGAATGGAAAGTATACATCGAAGATATGCATCAAGGAAACTTCCAAATTGGCCGAATGGGTTGGTTGGCTGACTACAATGACCCACTCACATTCCTTGACCTGTTTAAGGATAAAGATGGTGGAAACAACGATACCCGTTGGGAAAATCAAAAATATAAAGATGCTCTGAACAAATCGGCTACCGAAGCAGATCCAGAGAAGCGTAAAAAACTGCTTGCTGAAGCAGAACAAGTGCTGATGGAAGACATGCCAATCCTTCCGATTTACTACTACACCCAATCATGGGTGAAAAAGGACAGCGTAAAAGGCGTGATTGTAGATACCCAGGGCAACGTCGACTACAAATGGGCTTCTATGGAATAATTGAAAAAGGAAGAAACCGCTCAAATGAGCGGTTTCTTTAGTTTAACGAACCACCCATCAAGGTCGAGATTAATGTATCAGTATTTTCGATCGTAAGTTTCAATAGATTCAATTTTACGAATGGTAGTACCGCCAGTATACTCATAGTTATCTAGTTTTTTCCATTTCCATTATAGAAGGGGGCGGCTATCGTGTTTGTACAGAGACTGAATTGGGCAGGAGTGTTAGTCCGTTATAACCAAACCACAATCGTGATCGATCCGCTATATTATGTTAACGAAGGATTTTTTGGCAAAACTCATGAGACATTTCATTCCTTGGATGAATTTGGTCCAGTCGATGCTGTGCTGGTAACACACGTACATTCTGACCACTTCGACCATAAAGCAATTGTCACATTCTATGGGAAACATACACCCGTTTTTCTGCCGTCCGAATCTGCGGAAGCAGCCAAATCAACAGAGTTAACTAACGTGACAGGTGTTGCAAAACATCAGTCTATTGAAATTGGAGATCTTACCATTACCGCAACATATGCCGTGGATGGATTAGGTGACCCGCAAATCTCCTGGATTGTCCAAGCGGGAGAGGCGAAACTCATTCACACGGGGGATACGTTATGGCATGGATACTGGTGGAAAATCGCAGAGGAGTACGGTCCAATCGATATCGCTTGCCTACCAGTAAATGCGGCGATGATTCAAGAAGAAGGGGTAATCCCCAGTCATCAACCAATCTGTTTGACTCCCGAGCAAGCGGTAGCAGCAGGGGCCATCCTGAAAGCGAAATGGCTCCTTCCCATTCATTATGGTGCCTTCCACAATCCACCGGGCTATCAACAAACACCGGATATTCTTACACGACTAACCGCCAGCGCCAAGGAACGAGATCTTTCTTTATTACTGCTTAAATCCTCAGAATCATTTGAAATTGCTTCTTGTTGTCAATAACCTAAGTAGACATTTTTATACAGAAAAAGACCATCCTATATCAACTTATCAAGACCTAAACTTAAGAAAATCAAATAAAATAAAGGGTTCCACATATTAGTCATGCATAATATGTGGAGCCCTTTATTTTTAGCTTTCATATCCGTTAGTTGGGGTAGTACCAGCGAAGCTGACACCACCCGCAAAGTAGATGGTAATTAAATGGATAATTTATTGATGACCTCGTTGTACTCCTGCTGGGCATCAGTGATCGCCAGCTTTGAATAAACTTCCAACGACTTACGGCTTTCGTGGCCGGAAAAAGGCTGTATGAGTGCGTCATCGATGCCCTGCTTTTTTAGCCAGGTCAGCAGGAAATGCCGTAGCTTGTGCGGCGACAGATTTTGCACAAGACCGGCTTCCTCTGAATATTTGGCCAGAATCTTTCGTATTCCCCGATCCGTATATTTTTTCTTCCACGATGATTCGAACAGGTAAACCGCCTGCTTCTTTTTCATTGAATCGGCGTGCATGGCCAGCATTTCTTTGAATGATTGAGGGAATGGAACGATGCGATCCTTGCTCCCTTTGCCCTTGTTAATCCGGATTTGGCAGTAGTGGAAATCAACATCGGACAACTTGATGTTGATTAGTTCGCTTACCCGAACGCCGGTAAATAGCAGCGTCTTGACGATCATCATGTCTTGAAAGTTCTTCGCTTGCCAAACCACATCGTAGTAGCGCTTAAGCTCCTCTTCTGTTGGAACATAAGGGAGCTTCTTTGCTGTTTTTGGAACCTCTACCTCCAACTCTGCTCGAAGATGCTGAAACAGGCTTTTGAGATAGGCATAATCTGGCCGTTCCCCCCGGAGATACTTCGCCAGCTCCTACGCTTTGCGTTTCGGGGATATGCGTCTTTCACTCACGCAATAACACCTTCTTCCAACGGAAGGCGTTCACTCATGTTCAGCCTAAAAGTGCCGTAAGGGTTTACGTGCGTGTAGATCAGCGGGGTAAGCGCCCGCAAATCTTCCGGAGTCATCATATCGAACCATTTACGGTCGGATAAGATGCTTTGCAGCATAATTGTAAGTAACTCATATTGTGGACACAAATTAAAACAACCTATGCAGTTAAAAGATGGCTTCTATATTCATCAGGAGTCATTTTCTTTAATATCCACTGATATCGCTCGGAGTTGTAGTGATGAATGAATGTATGTATGTATCGATCCGAGAGCGTAATCTTCTATTGTTTTGCAATCGTTAATATCTATATGATCGGTATTAAAGATTATCGACATATATTTTTTAGAATATTATTGACCGACGGACGGTCGGTGAATTATAATTGGAAAAAATTGAAAGAGATGTGATAATCGATGGCCAGGACACGTGACGAAGGGCTTAACGAAATTATACAAACGGCCGAACGTCTGTTTTTGGAAAAAGGCTTCGAAAAAACAACGGTTCAGGATATTGTGCAACGAATGGGCATTGCAAAAGGAACGTTTTATCATTATTTCAAATCGAAAGATGAGTTAGTTGATCACCTGCTTGAGCGTTACTCTGATCGCCTTATTCACGTAATGGAAATGACTGCGCGTAACAGTCAAATAGATGCGATTCATAAATTTGAACAGATGGCCAAATCTTTTATTTATTTTGAAGGTTGGAATAGCGACCTCATGAGTTACATCCATCAAAATGAAAGTTTAGTGCTGAATCATTTGTTTGAAGTTCGATGTAATAACGAAATTAAGCCACTTGTACAATCTGTTATCGAAGAAGGTGTTGAGGCTGGTTTGTTCAATGTGGAATTTCCAAAGCAAACTGCTTTTATGATCGTAGCGGTATTTGACTGTATTTTTGACGACGACTGTTTACGATCGGGTATTATTGAACCAGAAGTTCTTGCTGCGATGGAAGATTTTTCAAATCGATTATTAGGGGCGAAACAAAAATTTAATTTTTCTAAGGATGAATGACAGTGGTTTCGGCAACTGAGATTGCAGGACAACAATGGTTGCAAAACAACAATATTATAGAGAGGGAGATGGCAGCGGGTGAACAATTTGAGTAGGGGTAGAACAACACTAACATTTATTGGTATTATTTTAGGATATTTTATCGCACTGCTGGATACAACAATTGTGAATATTTCATTGCCGAAAACGGCTGAATATTTTAATCGTGATGTGAGAGATATTAGTTGGATCATAAATGGATACAATATAGCATTTGCGGTATTGATGTTAACAGCTTCGCGCATAGCGGATCAATTTGGTCGCAAAAAACTTTTTCTCATTGGACTAATTTTGTTTACGTTAACTTCTTTTTTGTGCGGAATCGCATCAACACTTGATTTACTCATTTTGTTTCGTGTGTTGCAAGGCTTAAGTGCGGCCATTATTGTACCCGTCACCATTCCGCTTGCCATTCAACTTTTTCCGAAAGAAAAACATGGCGCTGTTCTAGGGATCTGGGGAGCAATAGCAGGCGTGGCTAGTGCAAGTGGGCCAGCACTAGGAGGAATTTTGACCGAGTACTTCAATTGGCAGTCTGTATATTTCGTAAATCTTCCGATTGCTATCATTTCGTTTATCGTTTCTTACATATTAATAAAAGAGTCTTACGACAAAACCGCTAGCAAAAACATGGATATTGCAGGAATGTTAACGATTTCAGTTGCCATTTTTTGTTTCACTTTAGGATTAATAGAGACATCGGATTATGGTTGGAGTTCCTTCTACGTGTTATCGTTATTCGCAGGATCATTATTGTCAATTAAATTGTTTATAGTTGTTGAAAGAAGATCAAAAGATCCGATGCTCCCCTTGTCATTGATACGCATTTCAACCTTTACCACTTCTTCCACTGCACTATTATTTACTTCGATTGGAACGTCTGCTGGAAGTTTTTTAATCGCCTTTTACTTAACAAGTTTACGTAATATGTCTGTGCTTGAAGCGGGAATGACGATCATTGCAAGCTCTTTGACTGCAACGGTATTTTCGGTAGTTTCCGGGCCGGTTTCTGAAAAAATAGGTGGTCGCTTTTTGTCAAGTATCGGTTTGACCATTATCACTGTAGCGGTTTATTTATTTGGCAGCCTAGATGCGGATTCGTCTCGCTTTGACGCGGTGTGGCGACTTTCTCTGTTAGGTGCAGGGCTTGGTATATCGGTTGTGCCGCTTTTTGGTTCAGCTGTTAACAACATTCCTGCCGACAAGCTTGGGATCGTTTCAGGAGTTACCAATGTGGCTCGTACACTCGGGATGGTAATCGGTGTCGCTCTATTAGCTACGATACTGAGCAGTAATATGAAGAACGAACTTTCAACTGCTCGTGACAAAGCTATACAAACGATTCAAGCTTCCGCACTTGATGCGTCTATGAAAGACGGAATGATTACAAGTATTCAATCAATGAACTATGAATCGCTACAAGAAGGAAACGCCCAGCAAAAGATGACATTAGAGAAAGTTTTGGAACAGGTCGATCAACGTGAAAAGGAAGCATTTCTTCAAGCACCAAGTCAAATGCAGGAAACGATTAAAGTAGCTTTTGATCATAATCGAGAACAGATTAAACAGTTGTGGCCAAGTATCAATGCTGAAATACGATCGGATATGGCAAAGGGATTTAGCTCAACTTTTCATTTGGTTAGTTTCTTACTTATTCCAAGCATATTCATCGCTTTCTTCTCGGATAAACGAAGACAAAAGGTCAATGGTGAAACCAAGAGAACGGAGGTCATCTCACATTAAATGTGGTATTGGACAAGAGGATTTAGATCAGTGCTTCTACCAGGTTAATTTGCATTTTTGATATGTGTTCATATCCCACCCCAATATTACTTAGGAGCTCAAACACCTCGTTTCGCATCAAGAAAATTCATTGCTCGGATTGCTTGAAACATATGTCCTTCAATGGCCAATAACCAAAATACGGAAATAAATTAAACATGAAACGACGCCAGGGCTGAAAGTCGTTAAAAGTTTATTCAAAGCTTGTGTTTACCGACGCGCAGAATGAATATGAGGAGAGTAAACAGATGGACGATTGGAATCGATCGAGGCGAGCCAAAAACGGCAAATTCCAGAACGAAATCCCAGTGATCGTGAAATTTAGGGCAGGAGACATTGTATCCATGCTTCGTGAATTCCTATCCGCTAAGACTCAGAGAAGGCCGAAGCAGCCGCTTCCTATCGTCCCCCTTCAGCGTGGCACGCTAAGCGACGGAAAAGACAAGATCTTTTGGTTCGGACATTCGGCGTCCTTGCTGCAGATTGGAGGCAAAACGATCCTGCTTGATCCGATGCTTGGCAAGAACCCGTCGCCGCTTCCTTTCTCCCGCAATCGCAGATTCAGCGTCAAGCTGCCAATTACTATTGAGGAACTTCCTCCGATCGATTTCGTTGTTCTGTCTCACGATCACCACGATCATCTGGATTCTTCCTCTATCCGTAAGCTTATTCCGAAAACTGGCACTTTCCTCGTTCCGCTCGGAGTCGGCAAGCGAATCCGGAAAAGAGGAGCGTCGCCCGATACCGTCATCGAGCTGGACTGGGGAGAAGAACGGATCGTTCAGGGCATTCGCTTCACTTGCACGCCCGCGAGACATTTCTCGGGAAGAGGGCTGTTCGATCAGGATTCCACCCTATGGTGCTCGTGGGTAATCAAGACAGAGAAGAGAAGTCTCTTCTACAGCGGGGACGGAGGTTACGGTCCTCACTTTAAGCGAATAGGTCGTCAGCACGGACCGTTCGAACTGGCCTTTATGGAATGCGGGCAATATATAGAATGCGGGCAATATTACAAGCGGTGGAGCGGCGTGCATATGCTTCCGGAGGAGACGGTACAAGCGCATCGTGACGTCCAGGGAGGAGTTCTGCTGCCCGTACACTGGGGGGGGTTCACTTTGGCGCTGCATGATTGGAACGAACCTCCAAGAAGGTTATCGGCCGCAGCCGAAGAGCAAAGCATCCCATACCATATTCCTAGAATCGGCGAAGCGATCTATCTGGATCAGATTCCGCTATCTCCACAGCGAGATTTTTGGTGGCAGGATCTGGGGAGAAGAGAATTTCCTATTTAATTACCATCTACTTTGCGGGTGGTGTCAGCTTCGCTGGTACTACCCCTAGTTGAACGGCTCTTTAGAATTATCTTCTGGCAACGGGTGAAAAACAAACCACACGGAATATGTGGTGCGGTTCTATAGTATGGAATTTCGATGTCACTCAAAATACGGATTTGTTTGTGGATTCCAATATGAAATGACGTTGTCGATCAGATATGAACGTATTTTCCACTCTTTGATCAAAAGGTAGATACCCTATCAGAAGCCAGTCATTCACCATTTGTTATTTAGGGACGGGATATTGATTATCAGCATCCCGTCCTTATTTTAACGTTTCAGACTGTTTCGGTAATGGGCAGAAGATCATTTACCGGATAAAGCGTTTTATGTAATTCTTCTCTAAAGTGATGGCACCATACATTTAAAAATGCTGTTCTCACCGTTTCTTCCCAGATTAGGCTTAGCTTCATGCCAAGCTGGTTGAACAATAAATGATAACCCCTATTTGTTGTCTTTACGCTCTCCATTTGTCTTTTTAATTCGGTCTGTTTACTTGTGTCCCAGCCCAATGCAATACATAACATAGCGCTAACCTCTGAAAATGCATCATAAATTGAATCATACACATGCTCTTCTGGAAAGTAGCCAGGTAATCTGAAGACCTTCTCTATTTCTGATTCAGACTGTGAGGAATCACCGTCAATCAAGCATATAGAAGGAGCCTTTCGTCCCGGATTTTGATTGTTAAATTTATTAATTTGGACAGCGTTTCCGTCTCCACCAATATAATGGACTTCAATTGATTGCAGGTCCGCACCATAATATCTCAGCATAGATTCAACCCACAGTTTGGTAAATTCGTCCTCAGTATAAATAATCAATCGAGTTTCCTGAGTGTGACGTAATTCTCTCAGCGAAGAAATTTTCAACCTGCCTTGAGTCAGCCTACCGTTTAATGAAGCCCATATAGCTTCTCCTGGTAAAGGCAGTAAGGCATAGTCAGAGTGGGTCGTAAAAATAGTTTGTATTCTTAGGCGGCTTGCAGCTTCAATAAGATATTCAACCAGTCGAACAGACGCTATTGGCTATGGGCTACGTCCTCCACAAATAAAAACATATGTTCTCTTAATGTTTACATTTTATACATTTTGAACAATATTCTCAATGTCTAAATATCGAATCTATCATATAAAAAATAGTGGATATATGCTCATAAATTGAACAAATTATCCACTATTTATTGTAGTCTAATTAAGAAAATACAGGCTGGTCTTTTTTTTCTCTTTTTGCTGAGTACATATGAGAGTCAGCAACATGGATGAGATCTTCCAATGTTGTTGCGTCGCTTGGGAAGACAGAAATCCCGATGGAGGCAGAAACAGTTGCCCGATACGATTTGGATAATTGCTGGAGCTGAAGCTGGATCACTGATTTGAGCTCCAACGCTTCTTCCAGTTCGGTTCTTGGCAAGATGAGGATAAATTCGTCACCGCCCCAGCGTGCTACCAATCCACCCTTCTTCACGCTTTGCTTCAGGATCGTTGCCACGTTTTTCAATACATAGTCTCCAAAAACATGCCCGAATTCATCGTTCAAAAGTTTGAAATTATTCAAATCCACGACAATCACGCATACCTTTTCATTATGGCGGATCATTTTCTTTAGCAGTTTGTCGATCGTAGATGAGATATACCGACGATTATAGACACTGGTCAATTCATCATTTTCAGCTATGTAAATGGTCTTATCAAATTTCCAGCCCAAAGCCCAGAAAATGGCTAGATAGAATAGATGGATTAAAAGAATGGTCACATTGAAATCGGGATAGTAGAAGGGTACATTCATACAGATAAAACTGAACAGCAATGCCGTTATTGTGATTCTTCCACTGTATTTCATTCTTTACATCACCCCATATAGTCAGGTAAATAGAAAAATGACTATTCAGTCGAAAGAATAGCCATCTCATGGTATGGGTCCATTCTTTTCGGAAACCCGGCGATCATAGGTATTAAATCATACACCCTTAGACCCGTAGCTTTGCGTCCCTCTTTTTCAAGAGGTTTGCCATTATCGAAGAATTGATATTGTAAAGACTTTGTTACCAATTATACACTATGTTAATATGGTATAAAAGAACTAAATCGGAAAATTGCTTTTTTTTGTAAAAAAAATTCTGATTCGTTTTTTATTATTACGATATGCACCTGACAGGCAAGCTATTCCAAATTTTTTCAATCGTGAACGAAATGTTATAAATAGATATCAAGAACCACTTCTTTTTACCTATTAGAATTGTTATAAATATCTTATGGTATGAATGGTAGGTTACGACCAGTATTTATGCTGGTCTTCCTTGTTTTAAGGCACATAAAGGTGGTTATTGACAATGGTTCAAAGAGACATCATGAGTGCGTTCAAAATTCGATCAATTAAACAGCAATTGCGGTTTCGGGTAAGTTTTCTCATCATTCTCATTGGACTATTAATTTTTATCCCTATCATTCTGATCGAACGTAATCACCACCAAGAAGAGTCAATGAAAAGGCTGGAGGAAGCGACAAAATATCAGAAGATGTACGTAGAAAAGTGGATTCAACAACGATCCGCAGAAGTTGCCATCATTGCAAGCATGCCAGCAACGGTTTTATTGGAAAAGGAGAGGATGCTTGCGAATTTCGATTCCTTTGTAAAAAAACAGAGTGAGTTTGATTCACTTGTCTATATTAACAAGGACGGGTTCACCGAAGTTGACACCAATTCTCCCCCGGGAATCAGTCTATCGGATCGGGACTATTTTCTAGAAGCCAAAAAAGGCAACAGCTTTATCACGGATGTACTGATAGGAAGAGCATCGGGGAAACCTCGCATTATTTTCTCATCCCCCGTTTTTACCCCTGACAAACAATTCAATGGAGTGGTTTTTGGTGCAGTCGATCTAACCACGATCAACCGATTAATGAAGAACTTCACGATTGGCAATTCGGGAGAAACCTACATTGTGAATCGGGAAGGAATCATGTTAACGGAATCAAGGTTTACACAAGAATTGATTTCAAAAGGACAAATACCCGATACGGCAAAGTTGAATTATCAAATAGATACAGAGATCATTCAAAACGCGCTTGCAGGAAAACACAAGTTGGATGGCTATGTGGATTATCGTGGTAATCAGGTTATTGGAACGTATCAATGGACGAATAACGGAAAGTGGATCATTTTAGCAGAAATTGATCAGGAAGAAGTAGAGGCGCCGTTTCGTTCCTTTTCGCTAATGATGATTTTTATCCTGCTATTCACGATGCTGGTTGGTCATTTTCTCATGATCCGATTATCATCCAAACTCACGGAGCCGATTCAGTCTTTGCTTGATGGAGTTAGAAACCTGCGCAAGGGCAATTATCAGAACATAATCGAAGAACATCATAAGTTTGGGGATGTCATTGAATTGCAGGAACTTTGTCAGACGTTCAATCAGATGGCAACGACTATTGACGAAAAAATTCAAACGACACAAAAAATCAAGAACCAGCTTGCCCTTATTTATCATTCGGTATCCGATCTGATCTCACTTTATGAAATCAAAAATCAATCTGAATTTTTTTGTCGATCAGTCAATCAAACCTACCTTACAGTTACAAGACAAGAAGAGAGTCAGGTGGTAGGAAAAGAGCTGAGCGAGTTGCTCACACCTGAAAAACTTTCATTCACCCTTAGTAAATTCAAGCAGGCGGTTGAGTTCGGGAGTATCGTGACGTATGAAGAAGTGGTTACTCTGCACAGAGGCGAACTCCTTGTGGAAAATACCATCCATCCCATTGTGGATGAGCGAGGGGAAGTTACCTTTCTGCTTGGCGTTGCCCGTGATATTACGGAACGGAAAAAAACGGAGCTATTACTAGAAGAGAGCAACCAACGGTACAAATCATTGTTTGATCATAATCCCAATGTGTGTTTTGCTTTGGACAAAACAGGGAATTTCATTAATGTAAATTACATGGCATCAGAGATATCCGGTTATCAGAAAGAAGAGCTGCTCTATCGTTCTTCTAGACACATCATTGTACCTGATGATCAGGCAAAAGCGTTATGTAATTTTACAGAAGTAATTGAGGGAGCATCAACCTATATTGAACTTAGGATTATGCATGCGGCTGGTCGTGTGGTTGAACTGGGTGTGACCGCCGTTCCAATAAAAGTGAGAGAACAGATTGTTGGAGCCATTGGTGTGGCAGAAGACATAACGGAGAAGAAAATGGCAGATGCAAGGATGAAAGAAGCAAATCAGATGCTGCAACGTTTATCGAAGCTGGATGGTTTGACTGAGATTGCAAACAGAAGGCACTTTGACGAAGTAATGGATATAGAATGGAATCGGTGTCGTAAAGAGTCGAAAGAGCTTTCATTAATCATGCTGGATATTGATTATTTCAAGCTATTCAACGATCAATATGGACATTTGGGCGGAGATGAATGCCTGAAACGAATCGCTCAATCAATCGAAGGAGCCCTGGATCGACCGAATGATTTGGCTGCCAGATACGGAGGCGAGGAGTTCGCAGTTATTCTTCCTGATACCGATATGGGGTCAGCTTTTTCGATCGCAGAAAAAATTAGAACAAATATTGAATTATTACAAATATCACATGCAGGTTCAAAAGTTAGTGATATCGTTACTATTAGTTTGGGAATCAGTACGGTCAAGCCTGAGCCTGGTATAGAAAGCAAACTTGTCATTGAACAGGCAGACTTTGCTCTATACCGAGCGAAAAAAGCAGGCTGCAACAGAGTCATGTATTATGAGCAACAGTAGAACTCAACGTTTCAACCTCGGGGGATGTCAGCAGATGGAAAGAGATGCAAACTTTTATCGTCTTATTGTAGAGAATTTGTCAGAGGGTTTGATAATCACAGATCAAACGGGAGAAATCCAGTTTGTTAACAATGCATTTACATATGTGACTGGCTATTCCTTTGAAGAACTGATCGGGCGGAATCCTCGGTTGCTCAAGTCTGGCTTACATGACAAGCAGTTCTATGAAGAAATGTGGAGCAGCCTGTTAGTCACGGGCAGGTGGGAAGGTGAAATCTGGAACAATCGGAAAAGTGGAGAGTTGTATCTGGAGTACCTGACCATCTGGGCTTATTACAATGAAAAAGGTAAAGTCACCAATTATGTGGGTCTTCTCTCTGATATTACGATCCATAGGAGAATTGAGGACTCGCTTTGGCAAAGTAACCATGTCTTGAAGTCATTAATCGAAGCGTCGCCGATCGGTATTGTAACACTCGACAAATCACGGAAAGTGACCATGTGGAATCCGGCAGCGGAAGAAATTTTTGGTTGGAAAAAACACGAAATTATGAATCGTCAGTACCCGATTATCCCAGAAGATCAAGCAGAGGAATTCGATAAGATTTTCGATGATGTGATCAACAAGAATAAAAAGTTTACTGGTCTGGAAGTCGAGCGGATTACCAAAGATGGCTTCAAAAAATGGGTAAGCCTGTCTACTTCAAAGCTGGTGGACGCAAGCAATAATATTGTTGGATTCATCGCTATGTTCAAGGATATAACGGAGAACAAACTGGCTGAAGAAAGAATCAATTTCCTCGCCTATCACGATGAGTTGACTCGATTGCCTAACCGGAGAGCGTTGCGAGATACGATCGATGATGCCATTGTTTCCTCCGGTGAAAAAGACTCTTCCTTTGCCATCATGTTTATTGACCTTGATCAATTCAAAAAAGTGAATGACTCGCTTGGGCATCAATACGGAGATAATTTGCTGATTTCACTTTCGAAGCGCATGTCCAATTGCTTGCGACCGATGGATGATCTGTTTCGTATTGGCGGAGATGAATTTGCTATTTTCCTGTACGGAGTGAAAACAGAGGAAGAAGTTTGTGATCTGGCCCAACAAATCATTGAATGTGTGGAAAGCCCCGTTATTTACGACGGATATGAGTTCCACATTTCCTGCAGTATCGGAATTGCCATGTATCCTACCGACGGAGAGGATACAGAGACGCTGTTGAAAAATGCGGATACGGCCATGTATCGGGTAAAGGACAGGGGGAGCCGCTTTCAATTCTATACGAAGAGTATGAATGAAAAAGCGCATGAGAAAATCATCTTCGAAAATGATTTGTATCGAGCGTTGGAACGCGACGAATTTATGATTTACTATCAACCGCAAATCCACGTCAAAACAGGAAAAGTTGTAGGGGCAGAAGCGTTGCTTCGCTGGAATCATCCCAAGTGGGGGCTTGTTTCGCCGGCTCAGTTTATACCGCTTGCAGAGGAGACAGGCTTAATCATCCCGATTGGCGAGTGGGTCATGCGAACCGCTTGCACACAGATGGTCGAGTGGAATTCAGGGCGAATCTCCGAGCCCCTCACGATCGCGGTGAACCTGTCTTCGCGGCAGTTCATCAAACACGATCTGGTGAGCACGGTGAAAAGAGTCCTGCAAGAAACCAACTGCGATCCACAACTGGTGGAGCTGGAGATTACAGAGAGCATGGCAATGGATGTAGGACATGCCATGACGACATTGAAAGAGCTGAAGGATCTGGGCGTAAAAATCGGCATGGATGATTTTGGGACAGGATATAGCTCTCTCAGTTATCTCAAAAAACTTCCCATCGACAAGCTGAAGATAGACCAGTCGTTTTTGCGAGAATTGGAGATTGATAAGAACGATGCGGCCATTGTAGCAACCATCATATCTATGGCTCATAACCTCAATTTAAAAGTAAATGCAGAAGGCGTGGAGACGGGCAATCAGTATAAATTCCTCATCCAGCATCGATGCGATGAAGCACAGGGATATTTCTTCAGCAAACCGATTCCGGCAAACGAGTTTGCTGCCAGATACTTAAAAAAATAGAATGAAACAATACCGACCTCTTCGGGGCTTTCCGAAGAGGTTTCTTTGTTTTTTAGGACAAGTTAGTTATTTTAAATTAGTGGCTTGACAAATGTAAGTAACGTACCGTATTATACTTACATAAAGTAAGTTAAGCTTTATCAAAAACAATTTTTGGAGAGGAAGCGTGAGCAATATGATGAATCTTGGATTGTTAGTCATTCGTTTGATCGTAGGTCTGATCATGGCAGGCCATGGAGCACAGAAATTATTTGGATGGTTCGGAGGGTATGGTCTCAAAGGAACAGGTGGCTGGCTGGAGTCAATCGGCGTGAAACCAGGTGTATTGATGGCAGCCATTGCAGGATTACTGGAGCTGGTAGGTGGGCTGATGTTTGCTGCAGGTGTATTTACTCCGGTAGCCGCAGCGATGATTGTTATGATCATGCTCGTCGCTATGTTCAAGGTGCACGCTCAAAATGGATTCTGGGTTACCTCCAACGGTATTGAATACAATCTGGTGTTGATTGCGATTGCTGTAGGGGTTGCACTCATTGGTCCTGGAGCGTATGTATTGTTCTAAGTCGATTTACGCTGAGTAAAGAAATTTGATATTACGTGATGGCCATCACTATCTTTCACTCGACTACTTTTTAAGATAGAAGAGATAAAATGGTAAGGAGTGGATGGCAGCGGATGGCTAACCGTAGCGTGTTATTTTTTGTAACCATCATTGCGATGGGGTTCGTTTATATGAGTATCGCAGTCCATGAAGTAGCGTGGTTCTACTCATTTGGGTGGGTCATCGGGTTATTGGGAATCGCTTCATTTGTAGCCTTGTTTCCGGTTTCATCAATTATTCGTTTACTCGGCCTTATTGTGCAAATTTTCGCTTTATTCTTACCGATCAAAGTGTATACGACGCTCAATGAGCTGCAGGTTTATCACCTGAAAAGTCTGGAAAGCATTGATCCGGTACAAATTTTAGGGCAGCTTTTCACTATTATCGGTGTTCTGGTCACATTTGCGTTTCTGCTGTACTGGTTTATCCGTCGCAAATGGGATCTTGAAACCAATCATGCATTGGACTAGAAAGCAAGCTGAATGTCTAACCGAACCTGGTTAGGCATTTTTCTTTTTTGAAAATTAGTAATAATGATAATCATTTTTAATTGACGAATGAAGGTAATCGTTATAATGTAAACCTTGTTCCGTCCATACACGGAAGGAGGTTCACAATGTCTTTTCGATATGCAAATTTCAATTGGTTTGTCGTCGGTAGTTTTTTTTCTCGAACCGGTGACTGGTTTGATAAATTGGCACTCAACTGGTTTATTTTCAGTATTACAGGTTCGGCATTTTACATTGGACTGGTCGAGTTTTTTGGCTTGATTCCAGTACTTTTATTCAGCGTGATCGGCGGTGTGATTGCGGATCGATGGGATCGCCGCAAGGTATTGATTGTTTCACAAGTCGGGGCGATGATTTGCACGTTTGCCATTGTGATTGTGCTGATGAAATTTTATTCTTTCATTCTGTTATCTGTACTTTTGTTTATACGAGGGATATTTCTAGCTATCGAAATTCCCGCTCGCAATGCAATGATCCCTAATCTTGTCCCAAAAGAGGAAATGACTAGTGCCGTATCTTTTTTTAGTACGATACTCAATGCGTCACGCATTGTCGGTCCCATGCTCGCCGGATTTCTGTTGGGAGTTTATCAGGCACCGATTCTTATCTTGATCAATGCATGCAGTTTTCTCATCGTAATCTATTCCTTGTATAAAATCAGTCCTGTCGAGCAGGAAATGACGCCCCAGAATTCAGAGCTTGGAGTTGTTCAGGGCGTTCGTGAAGCAATCGATTATTTGCGTTTCCATCCGTTTGTGCTGGGAGTTTTCATACTGGGCACAGTCCCCATGATTTTCGGCTTTCCCTATTCAACGCTGCTTCCTGTCTTTGCAAAAGAAATCCTGCAGGCGGGCCCATCCGGATTTGGTTTGTTGCTGTCAGCTAATGCGGTAGGCTCTGTTTTGTGTACCCTGGTTTTGGGTTGGGGAGTTGTCAAAATTCCAAAGGGCAGGCTGTTATTCGGGTGTATCGTTGGCTTTGGAGCTGGATTGATTTTCTTTGCCTTCTCCCATTGGATGATGCTCTCTCTTTTGCTGATGTTCCTGGTGGGCGTGTTTAGCATGGGCTACCGGATTGTAGAGCGGTTGATCATTCAAGAGACGATTCCTGATCATATGAGGGGGCGTATTTTGAGTATCGTCATGATGGACTCGGGGCTTGTGCCTCTCGGGAATGTTTTGATCGGATTTTGCAGTGTCTACATAGGGCCCGTTCTCGCACTGTGTCTAATGGGTGGAATCTGTATCCTGACAGCATCGGTTGTGCTCTTGAAAAATCGTGAAGTAATCTCTGTATCGTAGCGGCGAAAGGAAAAACGATCACAAATGAAAAACGCATGGCAATCATCTACTTTCCGCATATTTCTAACAGGCCAAATGATGACACGAACAGGCGATTGGATTGATCTGGTTGCTCTCAACTGGGCCGTTTTTCAACTAACGAACTCTCCCATCCAGCTTGGAATTGTGAATGCTTGTCGGCTTGTCCCCGTGTTTCTGATGAGTGTTCCTGCAGGCGTGTTGGCTGACCGATACGATCGACGCAAGCTGCTGATGTTCACACAGGTGAGCATGATGGCTCTGACATTCTTGTTAGGCTACTTGATCCATCTGGAAGCTTCTTTTTGGGTGTTTACGTCAATCGTTACGTTACGGGCGATGATCAGTGCAGTAGAAGTTCCTGTATCGAATGCCTTGTTGCCCAACCTTATTCCAGCCAGTTGTCTTCAGAGTGCCATTGCGTTGAATACGACGATTCTCAATCTGTCACGGATCATTGGTCCGGCAATTGCCGGAGTGCTCTTGGGCTATCTGGATATATCCACGTTATTTTATATCAATGGGTGCAGTTCGATTGGTATCCTGCTGTGTCTCCAGTTGATTTCCACGGTCTCTGACCAGAAGCAGAGTTTGCTTAAAGCAAAGAAGCAAGGAGATCTTCAGGAAATGATCGCTTACCTGAAGGAACATACAATCGTCCGCAACCTGTTATGGATGGCAATTTTGCCGATGGTCTTTGGTTTCCCTTACACCAGCATGATGCCTGTTTTCGCTAGTGAACTGCTAGGATTAGAAGCAAAAGGCTTTGCATTACTGTTGTCCATATCGGCTGTCGGTGCGATTCTCGCAAGCATTTGGCTTTCCTTTGGCAAGGCGATTGCTGGAGCAGGGAAATGGCTGATCACATCCATAATTGGTTTTGGCTTGTCACTTGTTTTGTTTGTTAGCAGCTCTTCTGTGGTAATGGCAGGGATAGCCATGTTTTTGATCGGAGCCACAAGTCAACTCTATCGAACGATGAGCAGAATTACGATACAGCAACAGGTCCCGGATCAATTGCGTGGACGAATCATGAGTATTGCATTGATGGATCGTGGCTTTATTCCGTTGGGGGCACTACTGATTGGCACAGTTGCTGAATGGGCAGGAGCCTACCATGCTGGATTGCTGATGGGTATGGGGTGCATCCTGGTCATTGGTTTTGTGTTGTGGAAACGAGAGATTTGGAATATATAGCCGTTAAACGAGCATGACCGTTTTAAAAAAAACTTGACGAACAAATTGCCATGTATTAAGTTTATATCATAATCAATGTGTAACCGGTTACACATTCATAAGCCTATCTTTATGGCTTTTTTTTAATAGAATGTGTAACCGGTTACACATCAGTATCGGTGGTGAGCTTATTGGCTACGATTCGGGATGTAGCAAAACTGGCCGGTGTATCGGTTGCGACGGTGTCTCGTGTACTTAATAAAAATGGCTATGTAAATATTGAAACCGAACAAAAAGTAACCAATGCAATAAAACAGCTTCAATATGAGCCAAATGCCGTTGCTCGCGGGTTGGCCGGCAAGCAAACAGGAACCATTGCCCTCATTCTTCCTGACATTAGCAACCCATTCTTCCCGGAGGTAGCCAGAGGAGTAGAGGATGTTGCGCATAGTCATGGGTATACCGTTATCCTGTGCAACTCAGATGACCAGGGCTCTAAAGAAAGAAGCTATATCGAAGTTCTGAAAAAGAAATATATTGATGGAATCATCTTCGCCTCTAGCACGCTTGAAGATGAAGATATTACACAAATGCGCAAAAGCAACATCCCGCTTGTACTGTTGGACCGAGCGCCGAACAAGGAATCTTGCAGTGTTGTCCGTGTCAAAAACTACGAGGGAGCACAATTGGCGGTGCAGCATCTGCTTGAAATCGGCTGCAATCGCATCGCTCACATCTACGGCCCACAAGATATGATAACGGCGAGACAACGTCTGTCAGGCTATGAAGATGCGGTCAAGTCATTCGACTGGTTCTCTCCAAGTCTGATGGTCGAAGGAAACTTTCGCATCGATGGGGGCCAGCAAGCGATAGAGACACTGATCAATCGACATCCTGATATTGATGGATTATTTGCTGGCAACGATCTGATGGCAGTGGGTGCGGTAAAGGCGTTGACACGGCTGGGGAAAAAAGTGCCTGAAGATATTGCTGTCATTGGATTTGACGGAATCGGATTGACGGAAATTGTAGAGCCTGAACTAACTACAATTGCACAGCCAATTTACGAGATGGGCAGATTGGCTGCGACAACCTTGATCCAGAAGATTACGGGTGAGAGGATCGACAATCAAATTCGCGAGTTGGATGTGAAGCTGATCGTTCGAGATTCAACCAATAGGAGTAGATGAACAATGAATCAACCGAACATAGCGG
The DNA here is from genome assembly GCF_049846925.1 of Brevibacillus nigriterrae. Taxonomy (NCBI): domain Bacteria; kingdom Bacillati; phylum Bacillota; class Bacilli; order Caryophanales; family Paenibacillaceae; genus Brevibacillus; species Brevibacillus nigriterrae. The sequence continues at coordinate 158,267 of NZ_JBNCMT010000002.1, read as the reverse complement.
TAATTGGCAGCTTGAATATGGACATCGTGATCGAAGCAAACCGGTTACCTGCCCTTGGCGAGACACTGATGGGGAAACAGGCGCATTTTATTCCTGGTGGAAAAGGTGCCAATCAGGCAGTAGCTACAGCAAGATTAGGTGCAAGAACAGCCATGATCGGTGCAGTCGGGGGCGACGGCTTCGGAAAAGAGTTGTTACATGCCCTGAGTCAGGATCAGGTGAATACCGATGCAGTGAAAACAGTAGATGGAACGGCCACGGGGATTGCATCCATCATGCTAGCTGAAAATGATAACTGTATCGTCGTAGTGGCAGGTGCCAACGCAACCTGTTCGCCTGAAGATATTGATCGACACCTGGACAAGGTAGAAGCTGCCGACGTTGTTTTGCTTCAGTTGGAAATTCCGATAGAGACTGTCGTTTATGCAGCCAAGAAAGCAAAGGAGTTGGGAAAACAGGTAATCCTGAATCCTGCTCCTGCAAGGGAATTGCCTGAGCAGCTTTACGCATGCATCGATGTCATCACTCCGAACCAAAGTGAACTTGGTTACTTAAGTGGACTTGCCGTCGATGAGACAAACGTGGCAGATGCCATGCGGGTGCTTGCATCCAAGGGTGTTCGTCAGGTGGTTACTACGCTGGGAGCTAACGGTTCTGCAATCCTCACTGATGACAATCAGTTTGAGCGGATTGCCGGCTACAAAGTGGACGTTGTGGATACGACGGGCGCGGGAGACTCATACAATGCCGGCTTGGCCTATGCGTTGGCAACGAAACAAGACTTGAAGCAGGCAGTAGAATTCGCAAGTAAAGTAGCGGCTCTGGCTGTTACCAAACTGGGAGCACAAGCTGGCATGCCGACAATGGAGCAAGTGAAACAATTTCGAAACGAATAAGGGGCCTTTCAACATGAAGAAAATCGGCATATTGAATAGCGAAATTTCCAAAGTGATTAGTGAAATGGGGCATATGGACCAAATCGTCATTTGCGATGCAGGACTGCCAATTCCGGATCATGTCAAGCGCATTGATCTTGCTTTGACAAAAGGAGTACCCGGTTTTGAAGAAACACTGAAAACCGTACTGACTGAATTACAGGTGGAAAAAGTGATCTATGCGGAGGAACTTGCAGAGAAAAGTCCACAGATTCAAGAGCAGATCGATGCCCTGTTCCCTGATACAGAAAGTCAGCGCATTCCTCATGATAAGTTCAAGGAACTGACCAGAAATGCCAAGGCAATTATTCGTACGGGTGAATTTACACCGTATGCCAATATCATTCTGCAAGCAGGAGTAGTCTTCTGAGAAAGAAGGTGATTTCATGTCTCAATATTTGCTTGAGATGAAGGGAATTAGCAAATCGTTTCCAGGAGTGAAGGTACTGGAGGATGTGCAGTTTTCGTTACAAGCAGGAGAACTGCATGCGTTAATGGGTGAGAATGGTGCGGGTAAGTCAACTTTGATGAAAATTCTCGGGGGAATTCATGCCAAAGACAGTGGCGAAACCTTGATTAACGGGCAAGCTCACGAGATCAATTCAACCAAAGATGCCTCCGCACTTGGTATTTCGATCATTCATCAGGAACTGAATCTTATTCCTTACCTGAGCATCATGGAAAATATGTTTTTGGGTCGGGAATTCACATATGGACGGACCAAGTTTGTCAATTGGAAGAAAATGCGTGAGGAAGCCCAACGCTTTCTGGATATTCTTGAGATTTCTATCGATCCAGGCACACTAGTCGAAGAGTTGTCAGTCGGTCAGCAGCAGATGATTGAAATTGCGAAAGCGTTATCAACAAATGCCAATATCCTCGTACTAGATGAGCCAACCGCAGCGTTAACGGATCGTGAAATCGCATCGCTGTTTACCATGATTGAATCACTGAAACAAAAAGGTGTCGGGATGATCTATATTTCCCACCGGATGGAGGAAATCTTCCAAATCAGTGATCGCATTACAGTGCTTCGAGACGGCAAGTATATTGGCACACGGACAACCAGCGAGACCAACATGGACGAGTTGGTGAGAATGATGGTGGGACGTGACATCAAGGATCGTTTCCCTAGCATTGACAAGACCATCGGACAAGAACGGATCAGAATCGAGAATCTGTCGACGAAAACGAAGCTCAAAGACATTTCCTTCTCCGTAAAAAGTGGAGAGATCGTTGGAATTGCCGGTCTCATGGGAGCAGGTCGAACGGAGCTCGCCAAAGCGATTTTTGGTGCGGATCCAAGGTCAAGCGGTTCTATTTATGTGGATGGAGTTAAAAAAGAGATCGCCAAACCGAGCGATGCCATTCATGCGGGAATTGCGTTGGTGACCGAAGACCGCAAACAGGAAGGCTTGATTCTGTCACTGTCCATCCGTGAGAATCTCTCGTTACCGAATTTGGGTGACCTGTCGTCTACAGGCTTCATGAGCAAGTCAAAAGAGGCAAGATTGTCTGATGAGTCCATTCAAAAGCTACAGATCAAAACACCTCATGCAGAACAGATGGTTGGTTCGCTGAGCGGTGGGAATCAGCAGAAAGTGGTCATCGGCAAGTGGTTGGCGACCAAGCCTAAAATTTTGATTCTGGATGAACCGACACGTGGTGTGGATATCGGAGCCAAAAAAGAGATTTACGACATCATGAATCAGCTTGCAGGACAAGGAGTTGCCATCCTCATGATTTCATCAGAATTGCCTGAAGTCTTGGGTATGAGTGATCGAATCATCGTCATGCACGAAGGTCGTGTCACTTCTGAAATGACCATCGAAGAGGCGACACAAGAAAACATCATGCATGCTGCGACGGGAGGGGGAGACCAAAATGAGTAAGGATGGACTTCTAACCAAAAAAACAGGAAACGTTTCAATTATTCAACGTATGGGGCCATTGCTGGGATTGGCAGTCATATTCATCGCTTTATCGGTGATCAGCTCCGACTTTTTGACAGTAAGTAATATGTTCAACGTACTCAGACAAATTTCCATTAACGCTCTGATTGCGTTCGGGATGACATTTGTTATTTTAACCGGGGGAATCGACCTTTCTGTGGGAGCAATCCTCGCCTTGGCGAGTGCTGTCACCGCAGGCTTGATGAAGGGCGGAATGGATACATCACTCGCCGTTTTGATCGGTCTGTTGATGGGTACGATCCTCGGTGCAGTGAATGGATTGTTGATCTGGAAAGGGAAGGTGGCACCTTTTATTGCAACACTTGCCACGATGACTGTATTCCGAGGTTTGACGCTTGTCTATACAGAAGGGAAACCGATTACGGGATTATCCGAAGACTTCGCTATGATCGGTAAAGGGTTTTTCTTCGAGATTCCTATGCCAATTATCTGGATGATCCTTTCCTTTGCTATTCTTTACATCATTCTCAAACATACGACATTTGGGCGTCATGTGTATGCCCTTGGCAGCAATGAGGAAGCAACAAGACTATCAGGAATTAACACAGGAAAAGTAAAGGTACTGGTGTATTCCATCAGTGGTCTGCTTGCTGCAGTCAGTGGAATTATCCTTACCTCCAGGCTTAACTCAGCCCAACCAACTGCTGGAGCTTCCTATGAACTGGATGCGATTGCAGCGGTTGTGCTCGGGGGCACGAGCCTTGCCGGGGGAAAGGGATGGATCGTGGGAACACTAATTGGTGCCATGATCATCGGTGTGTTAGATAACGGTCTGAACCTGCTGAACGTCTCTTCTTTCTACCAATTGGTGGTTAAGGGTGGAGTCATTCTCCTAGCAGTTCTTTTGGACCGATCAAAATCTAAATAATCTATTGAGAGGGGTAAATCAGACATGAAAAAGTTTTTCAAAATGGCTTTGGCGTCTTCCATGATGCTGATGGTGCTGGCAGGCTGTTCCACTCAGTCCAACGTAGAAAAAGGAAATGCGGGTACAACTCCACCACCAGCAGCGACAGATAAAGTGACGATTGGTTTGTCAATTTCTACATTGAACAATCCGTTCTTCGTTTCCTTGAAAGAGGGAGCAGAAAAAGCAGCAAAAGATGCAGGTGCTGAATTGATCGTAGTTGATGCACAAGACGATACAGCTAAGCAAATTAGCGGTGTAGAGGATTTGATCCAGAAAAAAGTAAGTGTTATTCTGATCAACCCAACAGACAGCGCAGCGATTGCGACTGCGGTAGAATCTGCGAACAAAGCAAACATTCCAGTAATCACAGTTGACCGTGCTGCTGAAGGTGGCCAAGTGGTTACCCATATTGCTTCTGATAACGTAAAAGGTGGAACAATGGCTGGTGAACACATTCTCCAGGCAATCGGTGGCAAAGGAAACATCGTTGAATTGCAAGGGATCGCAGGAACTTCTGCAGCTCGTGACCGTGGTCAAGGTTTCCACACGGCTGTTGACGGTAAAGAAGGCGTAAAAGTAGTTGCTTCTCAACCGGCTGACTTCGACCGTGCAAAAGGTTTGAGCGTAATGGAAAACATTTTGCAAAGCAACCCAGACGTTCAAGCAGTATTTGCACACAACGACGAAATGGCACTTGGCGCATTGCAAGCAATTGAAGCTTCTGGCAAGAAAATCCTGGTTGTAGGTTTTGACGCAACAGATGACGCAGTAAAAGCAGTAAACGAAGGCAAAATGGAAGCAACTGTTGCTCAAAAGCCAGCAGCAATCGGTGAAACGGCTGTTCAATCTGCTGTAAAAGTAGTTAAAGGTGAAAAAGTGGAGAACTTTATCCCGGTTGACTTGGAACTCGTAACAAAAAAATAATGTCTCTACCAAAGAGCAGACAGGATCTATCGAACATTCGATAGGTCCTTTTTTTATATGCTATCATCATACCAATTGATCGGGATGTCCTCTAAAGCAGCGTGTATCAGATCACCGATAACGAGAATCCGCTTATGCTTGTTGACCCGTTAATTCGTAATATTCTTGGAAACATGCAAAGAACCTGCCTTCCTAAAAATGTCATGATCTTGATCATTGAAAATCTCTCTAATACCCAGTATGTTGGTAGAAGAGAGTGATATCAAGGGAGAGAATAGAAATGTTTCAATGCCAAATCGATCAACACATTACCTTAAGATTACCGGTACCAGAAGACGCACCAAAACTGTTCGCCCTGATTACCCGATCCAAAGACTATTTGCGTCCTTGGCTTACTTGGGTAGAAATGACTCAAAACCTCAAACATTCGCAGTCATACATAGAATATTTACGCAATCAATTCACAGCCAAACGAGTCTGTAAGGTTGGAATTTGGTATGATGATGAGATGGTTGGGGAGGTAGGCTTCACTTTTATCAATGGCAAGGACCGATCTGGTTCTCTCACGTTTTGGGTAGCAGAAGAATATCTGCGTCGAGGGATTGCTTCCAAGAGTTGCCGAGCCATGATTCATTATGGTTTTGAGCAGTTAGGACTGAACCGGGTGGAGATTGCTATTGCCAAAGACAACAAACGAGCAATTGCTTTGGCCAAAAGCCTCGGGTTCGAAAAAGAAGGGATTCTGCGGGAGGCAGAGTGTCGATATGAAAAATACGTTGATGTAATCATGTTTTCCATGCTTGCAGATGAATGGATGAATGTAAAATACTAGAAACGGTTGCCGACTGCTGAAGGTCTCTTCATAGTCGGCTTTTTCTTCTTGAATCGGAAAGGTTCTCTATCACTTGGAGGGTGAGTCGCTAACATGGACAAATTATCGACGGAGTTGGAGACGTACGATAGAAAGAGAGCAGAAAGAAACGCTATTCTGATTGCCCTGATCCTGTTGGTTTGCTTTTTTCTGGCACGCCATCTTGTAAACATCTGGTATTTAACTTTTACTCCGCAATACTACCTTGGTATCCATACACTTGTAGAGTTTTTCAGCATTACGGTTTCATTTGCGATCGCCATTCAATGTTGGATGATCTTCCCGCATACGGTATCAAGCCAGCGTCTTTTGATCGGTGCGGTCTTTTTTGCCATCGGGTTCCTTGATTTATTCCATACCCTTACTTATAAAGGGATGCCCAACTTGATTGAAGCAAGCTCAGTTGAGCAGGCGACATGGTTCTGGATTATGGCTCGGCTGACAGAATCCGTTGCTCTCTGTATTGTTTTCCTTCGCCGTAATCACCCTATCCCCAAAACAAAACGTAAAATCGCCTTTGTTCTCCTGGCATCCTATTTGTTGGCTGTATCCGGGACAATTTTTACAAGTGCAAGCGAACTTCCGCTTCTTGTCGTTGAGGGTCAAGGTACGACACCTTTGAAGAATGGTCTTGAATATTTCATCAGCTTTTTACACCTGATTACGGCACTCCTGTTGCTCTCACGTTATCACCGAACTAGAAAACTCCCAAATTTGAAGATGGCACTCGCCATGTTTATCTTGCTGTTAAGCGAACTGATTTTTACATTGTATGTGAGTGTCTACGATTTTTACAACATTCTGGGACACATGTACAAAGTCATTGGCTATTACTTTTTGATGAAAGGCATATATATCGCTACCATTGAAGAGCCGTTTATCGCACAAAAGCGGGCGGAAGAAGAGGCAATCCGGCATCAGAAAAAGCTGGAGATCATCACTTCAACAGTCGGAGAAGGGTTGTATGTGCTGGATCGTGAGGGATGCGTAACTTTCTCCAATCCGGAAGCAGAACGTTTGATCGGGTACAAAAATGATGAGGTTCTTGGTCAAAACATGCACATGCTGTTACACTACAAAAAATCAGACGGGGCAGAAAATGTTTTTGCAGAATGCCCGATCTATCACACGATTCTCACCGGTCAACCACAACGTATTGAAGATGATTTTTTCATTACAAAAAACAGGCAGCTAATACCTGTTTCGTATGTTGCGACACCTATTCGAGAAGGCGGGAAGGTTACTGGCGCTGTTGTCGCATTCAGTGATATTACCGAGCGCAAGCAATATGAGGCCAAAATCAAGCATCAAGCGTACTTTGACAGTCTGACAGACCTGCCCAACCGACAACAACTGATAGAAAATCTGCGTCAGTTGATTGAGCTGTCCTCTGCGAAGAATAGCAGCTTTGCCATCATGTTTCTAGATTTAGATCGGTTCAAAAATGTAAACGATTACTTTGGCCATGCTGTTGGTGATCTGTTGTTGCAATCGGTTGCCTATCGTCTCGTTCACTGTCTGGGGACTGACGCCCAGGTGTACCGACTGGGAGGCGATGAATTTGCAGTAGTTCTACGGGACGTATCGAACATTACGCAAATCACAACCCCTACTTCACGCATGATTGAAGAGTTTTCGATTCCATTCACATTGGAGGGAAGAGAAATCTTTATCACGACGAGCATTGGGATCAGTTTGTATCCGTTGAATGGAGAAGACGAAGAAACGCTGATTCGATGTGCTGACATGGCGATGTACTATGCAAAAGAGATGGGCAAAAATAATTATCAGTTCTATACGAATGATATGAATCAAAAGGTGTCAGAAATACTTGAACTAGAATCACAACTGTATCAAGCACTCGACCGAAATGAACTAATTGTGTATTATCAGCCGCAAGTCGAGATACATTCCGGTCAAATCATGGGAATGGAGGCATTGGTTCGGTGGATGCATCCAGAACGAGGGCTCGTACCGCCAGGAGAGTTCATCCCGCTTGCTGAAGAGACGGGACTGATTGTTCCCATCGGCAAATGGGTATTGTACACAGCCTGCAAACAAAATGTGGAGTGGCAAAGAAAAGGCTTTGCGCCTATGTTGATCTCAGTCAATTTATCTTTGCGGCAAATGCAGCAGGATAATCTGGTGCAAATGATTCAGGAGATATTGGAAGAGACGGGGATGGATCCGGGGTATCTGGAGCTAGAAATTACGGAAAATATCGCCATGTTCAATGAAAGCTACGTCATATCAAAGTTGAACAAAATCCGGAGTTTGGGGATTCAAATTGCGATTGACGATTTCGGGACAGGCTATTCCTCTCTTAGTTATTTGCGCAAGTTCCCGATTAATACTCTGAAAATTGACCGTTCGTTTGTCGATGGCATTCCAGTGGATAAGGGTGCATCTGCTATCGCAGCCTCGACCATTACTCTTGCGCAAAGTTTGGACTTGCATGTCGTTGCAGAAGGGGTGGAGAACCTGGAGCAGTTGCATTTCCTCGAAACTCAGAAATGCAACCGTGCCCAAGGCTATTATTTCAGCAAGCCGATTCCGGCCGAACAATTTGAGGATTACTTGCTTACATATTCGGAAAGAAACGACTCACCATCGCGATAAAAACGAGGATCAAAAATTCCAAGCTGTTTCTCGTCATTTACGACGACTACCAGAGGAGCCCATTTGTACAGTGTTTGGGCTTCTTTGTTTTGGGCAAAAAGCTGACGAAGATCTGTTTGATCAGCAGACTGGAAAGATTGGAGATGTTTCGGTTCCGTCCAAAGAGAAACCTGTTGAATCTCGACAATGCCTTCATTTTTGCCAATCAATTTGAAGCTGCCTGGGACGAAATCTGCAGATAAGGCAATTTGCTGGTAGTTGGATGCGTAGTTATTTGCCAAAATGCCGCCTTGTACGGTTTGAATCAGAAAATGCAGAGCGATGAGGCAACCCACCGTCTTGAAAATACGTGGAGTTGACCATTTTCGCAGTCGTGTGGCTACGAAGCCACCTGCGATGATCAGCCAGACGACAAAATCAATGATCGGCACGGTTCCAAAGGCGAGGCGCTTTTGTGAAAATGGCTCAAAATACCCCGTCCCCCACGCATTGAAGTTATCACTTGTGATGTGAATAAAGACTGCAAGTAAAGCAATCCAGTATATCTTGCTGTCTCGAATTCGCCAGATAGCAAAACAGATTGCGCTAATCAGCAGGGCCCAGAGGGGAGCGAGAAATACGGAATGTGTGATGCCCCGGTGCCACATGAGATATTGTCCATTCACATCCCACCATTGGGAAATCACATCAATATCAGGTATCTGGCTTCCTACCAGTGAAGTGAGAAGCAAAGATCGTTTCATCGGTTTGGACATCTGCTCTTTATTAATCGCTTGATAAATAACGAGACCAAACAAGGTATGTGTAACTGTATCCATCGTTGATTCACTTCCTTCATGTAACCCATAGTATCATCCATTTACCAGTTACGGATGAGGAAGTACTGAAGTTACAAGAAAAATACAGTTTGAGTCGAAAAAAATGCGCAACTGTTAGAAAACAACTATTTACATTTTTTATCTGTTATAATACAATGGAAGTAAGAACTGAGGAGCAGGGGGAATCAAAATGAAACCAGTTGCTGAATTTTATCGCAATATTCCCAAAAAAGAGTGTGCATGCTGTGGGCATGAATGGGAAGAACAGCATGAATCCTATTTGTACGAATGCGAGCGCTGCATGAATTTACAAGATGAATAACAATATAAAAGAGAGCTACCTACACGTAGGGACTGACCCCGTAATGTAAGATAGCTCTCTTTTATTTATTTGGTAGATACTTCGATCAGTTCGTCAATATCGATGTTGCTTACGCTGAATTCGTGTGTCAGTTTTCCGTTTTTATCAAAGATAAAAGTTTTGTTATCATGCAGTACTTCATTATTCTCTTTCTTGAACTGTACGCCAAGTGCATCGGTGAATTTGCGCACGTCAGCAAGTGATCCTGTCAGCATTTTGAGGTAGCTCATATCGAACTTCATTCTTTCTGCATGTTCGAGCATGGCTGCTGGGGTATCGACTTCCGGGTCAACAGAAACGGAAACGAGTATGATATTTTTGGTGTCGATTCCCTTCTCTGCGTAAGCAGATTGCAGCTTTTTGAAGTTGCCTAGAAGCACTGGGCAAGCATTTGGATCATTGCAAAAAACATACGTGAACGTCATGACTACCGTTTTGCCCTTCAAATCCTTTTCCGTTACCTTGTTGCCGTTTTGATCGATTAGCTGAAAGGCGGGCATGGTTAGTTCTCGATTGGATTGGTGAGCATTTTGCACGGTGCGAATTTTTGCAGTGAAGTTTTCAGTAAAGGTTGCTTTCTCATTGTTATAAGTAACCTGGACGGTTGCGACCCAGTCCCCATCCATCGGGAGTTTGGGCAGAGCCAGATACTTGCCAGATTCGATTTCTTCTGCCGCAATCTGAATCTTGCCGTGGTCCATCTGCTTCATCTCCAAACTGGCTTCGACCAGTGCACCGCTTAACGGATTACCATCTTTGTCCTTTACCGTAAATTGGAGTGGCATCGGGTTTCCCGCATTATAGGTGGCGGGTGCTTTCACAGTCACATCCCACTTGGGCGTACTGCATGCAGACAAAACGAGAAACGATAATAATAGAAACGGATATATGATCCATTTTTTCATGAGTAACCTCCTGATCAACCTGTTGAATACTCTAGACCGTATTGTACGATGCTTTTTAATAACATAATGTGACATAAGTCATTGTCTAATACAAGTCATGTGAAATCTTTGTGTCTTTCACTATTGAATGAAAAGAGAATTTGCTTGAAAGATAGGAAGTAGAGGATAAACATGATTTTGCGTTGAATCGTTTTAAAAAAGGGTTGAACGACTAAGAAGAAGGAGGAAAGCATGTCCCTCAAATCAGCGCTCTTATTTGGTGCCAGTGGGTTGGTAGGCAGTCATCTGCTGCAATATCTTTTGCGAGATGAAAGATATTACCGAATTGATATTGTAGTTCGTACCCCCCTTCCACTTAACCATCCCAAGCTTCAGCAGCATGTTATCGATTTTCATCAGCTTGAGCAGCATCGTGAACTTTTTGCTGTCGATCATGTATTTTGCTGTTTAGGCACGACGATCAAGAAAGCTAAAAGCAGAGAGGCATTCATCCAGGTAGACAAGACGTATCCGCTTGAGATTGCCTATCTTGCCAAAGCGTCAGGTGTGCAGCAATTTCACGTGATTACAGCAATGGGCTCGAATTCTACTTCTTCTCTCTTTTACAATCGGGTAAAAGGAGAGTTAGAGAATGAATTGCGTAAAATCGATTTTCCTTCGCTGCTTATTTACCGCCCTTCACTATTACTTGGCGACCGCCATGAATTCCGACTGGGAGAAAAGATAGGGAGTATCATTTTTAAAGCTGCCTCCTTTGTAATGATAGGACCGCTTGCCAAGTATAAAGCAATTGAAGCAAATATCGTCGCCAAAGGAATGCTGCATACTGCGCATCGGGAGAAACCCACAGGTGTTGTTATTCTTGAATCGGAAGAAATCAGGCGAATAGCAACCGCTCCAGAAGAGTATCCAATGATTCGAAGGTGAAACCAGCAGCTATGGCTTTCGCTACATTAATAGAGAGATCATTCGGGAGGGCATAGGGGGAACGGGCTTCATTTTCACCGTCGGGAACTATGTTGACTTCGCCTCCCAGCGTTTCTTTGATCCGGTTCAGTAATGCAGAGATCGAAATATCATCGCTGCATCCGGCATTGTATGTACCCGTCAGGTTGCTTCTGCCAACCCAGCTCAAGAACTTGCCCGCATCAGCAGACGAGATGAAACTGTATCTGGCATCTGGATCAGGGGCAACAATCGGGAGACCCTGTTTCACACGGTCGACATGGAAGGCAAATCGTTTGGTGTAATCATCAGGCCCGATGACGAGCGGAAAACGGACAGCGACAACTTCGAACGGAGCATGCTGAAAGAGCACGGCTTCTGCTGACCGTTTGGCTTCTTGATAGCCTTGCAAACCCGGATACTGCGTGCGAGGTCCCATCGAATAAGCGTATGTGACTGGATCGAAATCTTCTTCTCTGCGAGCTGCTTCGAAATCGTAGACTGCCATGGTAGACGTGAAAATATAGCGCTTGATCCTGCCAGCGAAAAGCTCCATCGTTTCTTTTGCTTCCAAAGGAGAATAGCAGGTCTGATCAAAGAGAAGGTCTCACTCTCCGGTTGCAGCGGCTGCTTCTACCGTTTCTCGCTGTACCCGGTCCAGTTGGATACGTTTTACTTTGTCACCAAAAGGGTCTGGTGTTTTTCCACGAGTTGCAATCGTTACTTCGAAACCGAAATCTAGCAAATCCTGTACTAAATGCTTACCAAAGAATAGGGTGCCGCCGAGAACAATTGCTGATTTCATCATGAACAGCTCCTTTTTTGCTACAATTTCGAATTTTTCTTTTAAAAAATTTTAATCGATTGAAAATAATAAATCAATGAGCAGATCTATGCGTAATGCATGACCTGCCCATCGTCGTTTCGTATTATACTCTTGCTTTCTTACTCACTAATTCAGTCATCGTCACAAGCTCTTGAACCAGTGACTGTACTCTCGCTTGTGCATCCTGATGGCTGAAATCGCCTTGTTCGTTAAAGTGAACGGGATCAGCTACGAACTGATCGGGCAGAACGAGACCGTAAACTCCACGCATCACTGTGCGGAGGTTGTTTAGAGCGTTGATCCCACCTTTGCCACCACCTGCTACTGCGGCGATTGCCACTGGTTTGTTCTTGAACTGTTTGCCACCCAGGAAATCGAGCGCATTCTTGAGTGCTCCACTGATTCCGTTGTGGTACTCCGGAGTTGTCAGAAAGAAACCATCTGCTTCTTGAGCCGATTGGACAAGCAACTGGACTTCATTCAGTTGATACTGTTCAACATTGCCATTATAGAGAGGGAGAATTTGTTTCCCAACATCAAAGGTTACGAGTTCAATATGATGTTTCTTAAGCTCCGAAGTAATAAATGAAGTAAGTCCTCGTGTACGAGATACTTCGGTTGAGCTGCCGTTCAATACGAGTATTTTCATTGGAAAAATCCTCCTCATGCTGTTATACCTACATTATGGCATATGAAGAATATATTGTAAACATTTTGATTTAATAACTTTAAAAACAAAAATTATTAGAAACCATTGTGAAAGGAGTGGGCACAGTGACCAAAGTAGCGATCATTACCGGTGCATCGAGTGGGTTCGGTTTGCTGACTGCAGTAGAGCTTGCCAAAAGTGGTTATCAAACGATTGCTACCATGAGGGATCTGAACAGACAGCAACCGCTTCTTGAGCTTGCCAAGAGAGAGGGAGTCGAGAGTCGCCTGCAGATCATGCAACTAGATGTTACTCAGGAAAACCAGGTTCAGGAGGTCGTTGGACGAGTTGTGGAACAGTATGGAGCGATCGATCTGTTAGTTAACAACGCTGGATATGCCAAAGGTGGGCTTGTCGAAGAAATTCCCATGAGTGAGTGGAGAAAGCAGTTTGATACGAATGTTTTCGGGCTGATACAAATGACCCAGGTTGTATTGCCTTATATGCGAAGCAAGCGTTCCGGTACAATCATCAATCTGAGCAGCATTAGCGGCCTGATTGGTTTCCCCATGATGGCACCCTATGTCGCTTCCAAGCATGCAGTTGAAGGTTTCAGTGAGGCGTTGCGGTTGGAAGTGGCTTCATTCGGGATAAGAGTGGTTCTCGTGGAACCAGGAGCATTCCAGACAGCCATCTGGGAAAAAGGCTTGTCAACTGCCGATGCTACGGGTGCTGTAGACTACAGCCATATCACGGGAAAAGTCATGTCTCAAGCACAACAAATTGCACAGACGGGGGAAGATCCTCTGCAAGTGGCAAAACTCATCGTTCAAATCAGTCAATCATCCTCACCCTCACTCCGGTATCCGATTGGCAAGGGGACAAAACAGGCGATCTGGCTGAAAAAAATCGTACCATGGTCTATTCTGGAAAAAGTGCTAGGAAAACAACTTCATTAAACTCTTAATTATTGAACGAAAAATTAGAAAATTATCTTTTACAATCTTCGGAAAAAGCGATAAGATAATGAAAAAAAGTTGATAAAAATTTTTTTAATGAATGACATTGCATGGTACAGGAGGTCAGTATGAACGGAATTCACTTGTTGAACCAAGAGCACTTATCTGATTTTGTCTCAATCGCAGGAAATGCTTATCCCGGTTTGAATATGACGACTGCCGATAACCGTCAACGCTGGGAAGAGCGCTTGCTGCAAAGGATGCAAGAAGAAGCCATTCACTTTTTCGGCTATTTTCGTGATGGTCAGCTCCTTGGGGGTATGATTCTTTACGACTATCTGATGAATATTCGTTCTGTACAGATTCCTGTCGGTGGAGTAGGCATGGTAGCAGTAGATTTCCTGCACAAAAAAGAGAAGATTGCCAAAGAACTGATTACCTATTTTCTACATCATTACCGTGAGCAGGATTGTGCTCTGACCGCCCTTTATCCATTCCGCCCTGATTTCTACAAACAGATGGGCTTCTGTTTCGGAACGAAGAACAACCAGTATCGGGTTCAGCCTTCCACTTTTCCAAACAGCGGCAACAAATCGCATCTGGTCTATCTCACCAAGGAAGACAGAGAAGCGATTCAAAGCTGTCATGATCGCTATTTTGCCCAAACACATGGTATGTTCAGAAAGACCAATCTCGACATGCGCAATATGATAGAGAATCCGGATAATCGGATTGTCGGTTATGTAGAGGATGGCCAGCTTCTTGGGTATATGGTGTTCTCCTTTAAGTCGGTGAATGAAAATAACTTCGTCTTGAACAATATGCTCGTGAAAGAACTTACCTGTGAAACCCCGGAAGCTTGGAAGGAATTCTGCACCTTCTTACATAGTCAGGCAGATCAAATCCATCGAGTTGTCATCACCACGCAGGATGAACATCTTCACCACCTGTTCAATGACCCTCGGGATGGGGCAGTAGAGATGATCCCGCACGTTTCTCATCAAACAAATGTGTCTGCTGCCGGGATTATGTATCGGTTGGTTAACAGCCAAGCGTTATGGACGTCACTTTCGAATGTCAATTTTGGAGGAATTACTTGCAAACTGCGGTTAAACATTCGGGACAGTTTTCTGCCTGTGAATAGTGAGAGCACCGTCATCCATTTTACAGACGGACGACCTAGACTTGCCGCCAATCCAGAAGATTACGAGGTTGAGCTGTCATTGGATATAACCGAATTTACCGCCCTGCTTTTGGGAATTGTTCCATTTACCTATTTCGTACGCAACGGCCTTGTTCAAATCTCCAATCCGTCCTATACGGATATCATTACTCGACTGTTCCATACTGTAGAGAAACCGATTTGCACCACGATGTTTTAATAGCGCGCCATCGAAGCCCAGGATATCGTTCCTGGGTTTCGCCATGTATCAACGCAGTAGGCTGTTATTCCTATATATTCTATGAAAATGCTCTGCTATAGTATTGGTAAAATAATCTAGTTCTTCTATGATATACAGATCCCACGGAAGCTGATCTCCTTGGGTTCAATTTTTACGGTTGCTTGCATATACATACCAAGATTTCTTTTTGCAGGAAGGGGTTAGAAAAATGAAAAAATGGTTTTCATTGATGCTTTGTGCCGTTCTACTGTTTACAATCATCCCACTGGCTGGTGCACAAACGGAGAATAGCTCCAGTGTAGAACAACTGGACAGCAAAAAAGCGTATGTAGCCATGGGAAAAGTGACGAGTGTTGATCTGGCAACAAGCAAGCTGACGCTAGAGTCGAAAGGGATGACGCTTGTTCTAGCCATTGACGCCAATACCAAGATCAGAATCTCTGATGTGAAGTCTCCTGATCTGTCGTACATTTGGGTCGGTGATAAAGTTGTTGCTGAATATGTAAACGAAAATAACAGCAATACAGCCAGAAAGCTATCTGTAACCAAACAAAAAGGAAGTTTGAAAGGAAATGTTGAGCTGATCGATGTTCCTAGCCGCACGTTAAAAGTTGCGGGAAAACAGCTTGTTGCTTTTGAGAAGGCAGATATTCAACTCATGAATGTACAGGGAACATTTGCTGATATCCTGCTAGGAGATAAAATTGAGGCAAAGGGCTTCACCAAGGATGGAATTCTCTATGCCTACTACTTGAAAATTACAAAAGAGGCAACTGAAATCAAAGGAAAGCTGGAAAGTATCAATCCAACGAACAAGTCAGTCGTTATCGATGGGAAGGTACTTCTTGTAACCGATAAAACGGAGATTAAATTTTCCACAAAAAGACTCAAGTTTGAAGATTTGAAAGCTGGATCTTCAGTAGAAGCAAAAGCATGGAAAAAGAGCGAGACCGAGTGGGTAGCGCTTGAGATCAAAGTGAAAAAAGATGAAGATTCCGGGTACGAAGGCGGGATCGAAGGCAAGATCAACGAAGTGAATGTAGTAGAAAAATATATCACCGTCGAAGGAAAAAAAGTGCTGATTACAGACAAATCAGTGATCACAGACAAACGAGGAAGAAAGGTTCCGCTTGCTAACCTGACTGTCGGCATGAAAGCAGAAGCGAGAGGAACATGGAAAGACAGTATCCTGACAGCCTCAAAAATCAAGGTTGAATTCGAAGATTAATATGAAAAATCCCCTGGGGCCCCGCCTGATGCCAGCGATAGCTAGTGTCGGGTGGGTTTCTTTAGGGGATTATTTGTTTACGATCAGACTCTGGCAGGCAAGACGATATCCGTTCAGCAATTGATTCCCAAGCTTACCATGTTCAACCTGATTAGGACGTTCTAATTGCGACTGTCCTTCCATGATTTTCACTGTACATCTGCCACAGGTACCTTTTTGACATTTGTAATCGAGTGGAATGGTCTGATTCAGTGCGGCTTCCAAGAGAGTCTGACCGCTTGTTGGCGTTACCACGAATTCCTGTCCATGTTGAATGAGTCGAATGGACGGTCGCAGCAGCTTGGTAGGCTGCCGGGTGTCTTGGAGAACAGGTTTTATCTTGGTGGGTGTATCAGCAGGAATCATGTTGTGGGGAATCAGCGATCCAACGGTTAACTGCTTTTTCAATGGAAATCCTCCGTCTCCGTTTGTATGTTTTCATGCTACCTATTATTGACAATTCCCCTGTAAAATCTTCCCCAAAAGCGAAAAAAAGGCACCGCCGCAATCCAGCGAGTGCCCTTAATTAGTGGTGAGATTCAATTTTTAGTAGCCTGCTTCCTGTTTGCGCAATTCAATTCGGCGGATTTTACCGGAAGTGGTCTTGGGCAGCTCAGGCACAAACTCAATTTTGCGAGGGTACTTGTAAGGGGCAGTCAGGTGCTTGGTGTGATCTTGCAGTTCCTTAACCATCTCTTCACTGCCTTCATAGCCTTTTTTCAGGACAATAAATGCTTTCACCACATGCCCCCGGTCTGGATCAGGGCTTGCTACTGCAGCGCATTCAGCTACTGCAGGATGCTTTACGAGTGCATCCTCTACCTCAAACGGGCCAATTGTATAACCAGAAGAAATGATAATATCGTCAGAACGCCCTTCAAACCAGATGTAGCCGTCTTCGTCCATGCGGCCTTGATCTCCCGTTACATACCAATTCCCCCGGAAGGCACGAGAGGTACGCTCTGGATCATTCAGATACCCTCTGAACAATGCGATCATCCCACGTTCGATGGCGATGTCACCTACCTGTCCCACTGGCAATTCCTTGCCTTCCTCATCGATGATAGCCACTTTCACTACAGGAGAAGGGCGGCCCATAGAGCCAGGGCGTGGTTCCACTCCCACAAATGTCCCGACAAGCAGTGTGTTTTCCGTTTGTCCATATCCATCACGAACCGTAATTCCGAATGCGCGATCAAATGTATCAATGACTTCCCGATTGAGCGGTTCACCAGCCGAGCAGGAAGAACGCAGATGCGTAATCTGATAGTTTTCAATCCCTGATACTTTTGCCATCAGGCGATACTCGGTTGGTGTGGCACAAAGTACGGAAATCGGGAATTTTTCCAGCAAGTGAAGATATTTATCGGGTGAGAACTTACCTTGATAGACAAAGGCAGTTGCTCCTTTTCCAAGCGTCGATACAAATGGACTCCAAATCCACTTCGCCCAACCGGGACCAGCCGTCGCCCAGACGATGTCGTCTTCACGGACATCCAGCCAGTAGGTAGCGGCTACAGCCAAATGGGCAAAAGGCCAACCGTGGACATGCATGACACCCTTGGGTCCACCTGTAGTTCCGGAAGTATACGAGAGGAATGCCAAGTCCTCGGAGCGTGTTTCCACTGCTGAAAGCTCAGGTGATGCACTCTCGACCAACTCTTCAAAAGAGAGCCAGTCATCATGTTGGCCACCTAGCAGAATGTAGTGTTCAACTGTCGGGCAGGAGGTGCGAATGGTATCGACTTCTTCCCGAATTCCGGTGAATGCCAGGATTGCTTTGGCACCAGCATGCTTGGCCCGATACTCAATATCCTTGCCGCGAAGCAGTTCTGAGCAAGGCATGATAACGCTGCCAATTTTGTTTAGTGCCAAATAGATTCCATATGCCTCGATACCGCGAGGGACTAATACAATTACTTTATCACCCTGCGTAATTCCCAGCGTTCCAAGCGCATTACCGATCTGGTTTACGTATTGATTCAATTCATGATAGGAAATCTGTTTTGTATCCTCGTCATCATTCACGATGATCAGAGCTGGTTTGTCTGGATGCTGGCCAGCATACAAGTCGACCTGTTGCGCAAAATTGTAGTATTCCGGGATGGTAACCGCTACGTCCGATGCAAAGTGAGTTGGTTCGTGCGTCAAGTAAATCCCTCCATAAATAGTTGATAGATTCATCAAACTTGAATTAGACTACAATACATATTTTACTGAATTATCTGTCGTTTTCCAATGTAGATATGAAAAAAACTTGCAAGTAAAGTGACAATTTTCAGAAAAAACGTACATAATTAGATGATAAAAATAGCTTTCTAACTGTGATAGGAATCACCAAGAGAGCATTGGGCAAAGTCATATAATGATCTTGGAGGTGATGAGAATGAGCTTCCAAGAGAAGAGTCGGAAAGCAAATGATTGGTCGCTAAATTTAGAAGATGAATACTATGTAGATCATGTGGAAGAGTTGGTTGCTGATGCAGTCAAAGGAGTAGACGAGACGGAGAAAGGGTTCTACGTTAATCTGGTCACCCCAGCCGGTTGTGGTGATCCTGCCAGTTGGCTCATTCCACGTTTGGAACTAATTCTCCCTGCTATGGAGATCGGCTTCGAGCGTATCGAATATGTTGATCAATGCGGCTGCGGTGGATTTGTAACTCGAGTATATCGATAAAGAAGAAGGAAGTGGCATGGGGGATGATTAAATAAACCTCATGTCTTTTTTCTTGTTTGGGAAATCATTAGAGTAGCGAGGTGAGTGGTACAGTGCGAGATACGGAGAATCGTTACAGAGGATTGCCGAAGCGGACAGCCCCCATGCTTTTTCAGATTATCGGCAAGTTCTACAGGGGAGCCATCAACCATGTAGAGGTCATCCGGGAACGAACAGTTGAGGCAGAGCATGCTTTCCAGGAATACAAGCATACCAATGATCCCCAATCAGTTACAGAAGCGCTGACAGTTCTGTTCTGGGAGTTTCACTTCTATGTCACGTGCTGGCTCCAGATTGAGCTGGCATTGTACCGGCTCGCCGAACAGGAAGATTCCTCTTCATTTCAATTCATTTATGAAAAATATCGCTCTGAAATCGAGAGGCATCTTCATGTGCGAAAAGCAATTGATCATACGGAAGAGGCGGTTCGTACTCAATTGACATGGCTGCAAGAACAGAAGGTAAACTCTTTGCCTGGACAATTTTGGTTTGATGGTGTCCATTTTGGTGTGGATGAGGCGAGCCTGACTTCGCTGAAGAAATTATACAAAGACGTAATGGCATGCAAAAAAACTCAGTGAGCCGATTTTTCTGCTGATTCCTTGATTTTGATGATCGATTCTACAATATGGCGGTGCAGTGTGTTATAGGATTTATGTTTAAAATGCTGTTGAATGAGATAGATGGCAAGCAGTGTCAGAACGAGTATCGTGATCAACAGGATTTTCAAATCTTCTGCTACCAGATTGGAGAGCTTGGCCGAAAAAACCAAAAATACAAAAGGGATCGTAGAAAAGCAAAAAGGTAAATACCCGAGAAGCGCCTCTGTTTTTTTGATGGCGGCACCAATCAAGCGAAGTTCTTCCAAGGTAAGTCTTTCGTAAAAGTTCCAGATTTCGTGTATTTCCGTCAGGTCCTTGATGTGTGTGACGCAAGCTTGATTTTTGTCGAGCTTCTTGAGCGACTGAAAAAGCTTTTCGTAGTTACCTGTCGTCTTCATGTTTTCCCCTCCTAGCAAAAAAGACCTCCCACGCAGGGGGTCTTTGTATTTGTTTGCCAGTGTGCTCTGGTTGTTATCATCATTTTTAACAAGGAAGAGAATTGGCATTCATTGGGGAGAATTACAGGAACATTCACAGTTGTGAGACAAGGTAGATCGCAGAGCCCCACATGATCACAGCCGATACTTTATTCAACAGGACGATAAACGCATCAGAATTTCCAAGCTGTCCAACCAGTTTGCCAGCATAAGCTAGACTCAAAAACCAGATCCAGGATACACCGATGCAGGTTAGGGTGAAAGCGATTTTGGCGGGTAACTGAGAATAGGCAAGAGAACTGGTTCCAATGACGCCGATCGTGTCGAGGATGGCATGTGGATTTAACAGGGAAACGGACAGTGCAAACATGATTTGCCTTTTGGCCGTCCACTGTTCATTGCTGTTCTCTGTCTGTTGCGGAGTGCTTTTCCAAGTAAGCCACCCCATGTAGATGAGAAAGAGAAATCCACCCCAGGTGAGAATTAGCCGAATGATTGCAAATTCTAATACAACGGCAGAGACGCCGACGACAGCCAATGAAATCAGCAGTGTGTCGCAAAGGGAAGCAGTGAGGATGACTGGCAATGACCGGAGCCATCCTCGTTGTGCTCCCTGATTAAAGATAAATACGTTTTGTACACCTAAGGGCAAAATAAGCCCGAATGCTAAAATAAATCCGTGTGTAATGGCTTGCCACATAGTTTTCGTAACTCCTACGACTGTAATATCGTCTCGATTTGTTGAAGTACATCCACGGGCAGTGTAACATCGCAAGCTTTCACATTATCCTCCAACTGTTCGATACGGGAAGCTCCAACGATTGCACTTGCTACCCCTTTTTGTCTAAGTACCCAGGCAATGCTGAGATGAGACAAGCTCAGGTTGGCTTCTTTTGCCAGATGATAGAGCTTTTCAGCTTTTATCAAATTCTCGTCTCCAAGGTAGTTCTTCATGGTGGGGCCCACCTCACGTGCAGCACCACGGCTGCCTGCAGGAGCTGCCTCACCTTTGCGGTATTTACCGGTCAGTACGCCTTGGGCGAGCGGAGAGTAAACAACTTGTGCGATACCTTTTTCTTCGCAGAGCGGGAGAATCTCATCTTCGATATAACGGTTGAGCAGGTTGTAGGCAGGCTGGTTAACCACGATGCGATCCAGAAGATAACGATCTGCTACTCCGAGAGCTGTCTGAATCTGGGCTGCTGTCCACTGACTGACTCCAGCATACATGATTTTACCCTGGCGAATGAGATCGTCGATGGTGCGCAATGTTTCTTCGATTTGAGTATCTGGATCGAAGCGGTGGCAGTAGTAGATGTCAACATAGTCTACTTGCAGCCGTTTCAAGCTGGCATGCAATTGTTCGAAGACATGCTTTCGGGAGAGACCTTGGTCATTGGGGCCTTCACCCATAGGAAAGAAGACTTTGGTCGCAAGTACATATGATTCTCTTGGAAGTGTTCCGAGTGCCTGGCCCACGACTTTTTCTGTTTCGCCTTGGGCATATACATTAGCGGTATCGAAAAAGTTGATACCCAACTCGTAGGCACGATGGATAATTTGTTTGGAGTGTTCCGCCTCGACGGAACCACCATATGTAAGCCAACTGCCCAAGCTGATTTCACTTACCTTGAGTCCAGTTTTGCCTAGTCTGCGATATTTCACAGAAGATCCCTTCTTTCACTTTTCAGGTTACCCATAATTGTATCAAACTTGGATGTACAATGGACAGCAAGAAACCTGCCTTGTTGGTTCAGGAAAATATTTTTGAAATATTTACCACAGCATGCTGTTCCTATTATAGTTAGGTACATAATCTTTACGGTAAATAAATGAGGAATGAACAGAGAGGATGTTGTGTGTGGTAGATGGCAAGAAAGATGTATTATTAGACCAACTGGCTGCCTGTCAAAATGACCCAAGCTGGTTTCCTACGATTGAAGAGGCATTGGCAGGATTGACCGCAGAGCAGGCGGCTTGGAGTGAAAATGAGGCAACTTCCATTTGGCAAATCGTGCATCACCTAACATTCTGGAATTATCGTTGGCTCCGCAGGTTCAAGGAAGGGAAGGACGCATTCGATAAGGTTGACAATGAGATGACATTCAGTGTGAGCGGGACTGAAATAACAGAGGATGAGTGGCAACTGACAGTGGATAAATTGAACCGATCCTTCGCAGACTGGAGAGAGACACTCGCTGCCTGTGATGAATCCAAACTGGATGAGCCAATTCCTACTTTTGCACCGGAAGCTCGATGGTGGGGAGCAATTTCTAATTTATGTACACACAACGCCTATCATATAGGGCAGATCGTCTTGATGAAAAAAAGGCTCCCGATGTAACGGTAGGCCAGACAAAATTTATCGTGAAGTGGAAGTGATCTACTACCTGACATCCGAAGGGCTAGAGGAGCGAACGTTAGAATCGACGGATCATTTTATGATTATGCGTGAGTTTCTCAATAACAAGGAGCGAATTCTGGGAGAGCCGCTTGCAGATGATGAGCAGTAGTACAGTGGAATAATGCACATAGTAACGGAAAACAGAATCGTTGGATCACTGAAAAAAACGCCACCGTGAACATTCATCACGATGGCGTATTTTTTGTTGACAGAGTAAAAAATTTAACCGCAACCAAACGCTGAAACATATTGAGAGTAGTAAATCAAATTCGCAAGAGAAGAGTTGCGAATGGCAGGTTCATCGAATTTTTCTGGCTTCGCATTGGCTTCGAAGAAATACAGCTTCCCTTCTGGTGTGAGCCCCAAATCCATTGACATCTCTGCCAAATCCTCTATCTCGTCATTTAGCACATGAGCAATTGTCAAGGCCGTTTCTTCTACTCGTCGATAAATCTCTTCAGCTCGCTCCTGAAACAAGGCCGTTAATACCTTGCTGGTCGGCAGAATGGAGCCGCCTCGGGGAACATGCGTCGTTATACTTTTTGCGCCCGCCCGACGGATTCCTACGCCTGTGATTCCCCATTCTCCGCTACCGTCTTTTTGGATCAAGACACGTACGTCGAATGGACGATTCTTGTATTTTGCAAGTTGGATGCCCTGTTGAAGGATATAACGGTTGGTTTTTGTTTGTTGACGAATCGATTTCCACACTTGATCAAGCTTGACAAAGTATTGCGTAATTGCCTCTTGATCAGACACACGTCGAAGGCGCCAGCGTTGAAGGTGGCGATCCAGACGCATAATGCCTTTTCCTGCTTTTCCTAGTGTTGGCTTGAGATAAACAAACGGATGGTCCATGGCAAAGCTACGGAACTGGGCAAACGTGCTCAATACCTTGGTGTCCGGTAAGAAATCTGTTACTTCGTGCCGTTTTTCCAAAATTTGAAACAAGGTGTGCTTGTTGAAAAAATGCCGATTAAACAACGTAACATTTGTCAGCGAAGATAATTGATCCAGAGTCTGTTTCACTTCGCTTTTGGTTTCAGACTTTCGTGTTGGTATACGGTTATACACGACATGGGGAAAAGGCATCACTGATTCAACCCAATTATCTTCCTGTTCATTATAGAGATACGCTTTGATCCGCTTTTTGTCCCAGTCTATTCCACTGGGAGAAAAAACATAGACAAGTGCACCCAGACTTTTTCCTGTGAGAATAATGTCTTTGAAGTTTTCTCGATTTCCTTTAAATGCATTGCCCTCTCCAACAGTTAAGATTCCAACGATTGGCCCGATCGTCAGATGATCGTTGGATAGCGCCCAATACACTTTGGTTCGGAACCGATTGGGTTCTGTAGGAGGAGCACTGATATAAACGGGTTTCTTTAATAAATCAGGGCCAATTCGTGCTAATAATCGCTCTCGTTTGATGAGTCCTGCCAGTCTGTATTTTTTGAGCCCTTGCAAGTACCAGCGACCCGAGGGTAATATGGTTAGCCACCCTGATCGTATTTGGGCCATAGGATTACCTCCTTCCTATTCCTACGATGGTGGTGGCTTTAAAAATTCGCCAGGTATCGGCTATAGTCAACAATGAGTGTACGTGAAAAATTATCGGCTTCCTTCAGACGGGAATGCTTGAAGATAGATCGACCTGGCTTGGAATTGGCTTCGAACATCCAGACCTGCCCATGTGTATCGATTCCCATATCCAATCCAAGCTCACCCAATGGCGCTTGGTTTGCTTCTTCGATGGCAGTAGCCAATCGAAATGCGGCGTCACGAATTCGTCTGGACACCAATTCCTTTTGTTGACCAAACAGATACTGGAGCAATTCTTCACCAGGAATGACTGTTCCACCCGTTCGGACATGTGTTGTTACACTGCCGGTGCCAGCCACTTTGGCTGCCATGCAGGAGACGACCCAGGCATTTTCCTGATTTTTATGAAGGTGAACACGGAAGTCGAAGGGGCGATTTTGATACGTACACAAATTGATTCCCCGCTGAATGAGATATGAGCCCAGTTTACGGGTTCGGGCAATATGGGAGAAGGCGGCAGACACTGTCTTGAATGTGCGTTTGGTGTTGCCGATATTGGAGTGGTAGGAAACCTCATAGCCTTTGTCCAGTTTTCTCGTCAATTTTACGATGCCATACCCCAGACTTCCGTTTTTGGGCTTGAGATAGATCATGCGGTACTTGCGAATCATCATTTTCACTTTTTCCAGAGTCGGCAGAATGTGTGTCTCCGGGATATGTTCTTGTACCTCCAAATTGGGATATAGGAGGCGATAGATATTCCATTTATCGAAGAAGCCATCATTGAACAACGGCAATTTGGTTTCTGCCACCCACTTCAGCTTGAACTGTTGAACCGAATCAAGCCGTTCGGCTGCTCGGGAAGGGATGCGATCATAGACGACATCCGGGAGTGGAGTTGACATTCGCTTCCACACATAGTTCCCTTGCTTGTCGGGACGCAGGAACCATGCATCTACTTCCTGGCGATCCCAATCGACATCAGTGGGAGAGAAAATGTAATAGAACACCCCTTTGCCCTTTTGAGCAGTAAGCAACTTGTGGAAGAAAGATGTGCGGTTTCCCATTGGACTAGGTACAGACTGTCGGACTCCTGTTGTGACAATTCCGATGGATGGACCAATCCGCAGGGTTTCTTCTTCTTTTTTCAAATGAATTAATCCGCCATGGGGGATGTTCAGTTGCTTTTTCAGGAGGCTGGTAATTTTCACGATATTGCCTTCAATGTTTTGTTTGTCTTGAAAGACGGTTGTTGTTACCTCTTTTTTCCCGAGGGTGATGACAATTTGTTGACGGGGACGAAGCTGCAGTTGTTGAAGCATTTGAAGCGGCATGATGATTCCTGCAACCTGTGAGTAGTTGAGAAAGCGAAGCCGCACTAATAGCGATTCCATGCTTAGTAACCTCCTACACGTTCGTTCATGAGATATTCTGCATATTTAACAGGTTGAGTCATCGAGCGTATGCGAGCCGTCTGATCATCAATTTGGCGAAAAACCGTTCGGCCAGGTCTGCTGTTTACCTCAATGATCCATACATTTCCTGCAGTATCGATTCCGATGTCAATTCCTAATTCCACGAGACGACCATGTGATGATTCGAGATACACAGGTACTTTTGAGATCAAACTGTTAATTTCCTCATCAATCAATATTTGACGCTTTTGGCCGAAATAGTGAATGAGGAAAGGAGAGAGTGCAACTGCTTTGCCCCCGCCATGAAGATTGGAAGTGATGCCATGTTTCTCACCCATGCGGACAGCTTTGCCTGTTGTTTCCCATTTGCCTTCCCCGTTCTTTTGGACGAGGACTCGCACATCATAGGGGGTTCCGGCTGGAGTGTGCAAAGTAAGATAGGGTTGTATGATGAATGGCCTGTTTGCTGTGAAGGTAAGAAGAAAGCGCTGAAGTCCTGTTCGTGTATTGAACTTTTTGGTAAATCGTTCGTTAACGTGATTCCTGCCAGTAACCTCGTACTCTCCATTTGCTCTTTTGGACACCCGGATCACACTGAGACCATGGGTACCAGCCGCTGGCTTCACAATAATGTCCTGTTCCTTCACCAAGAGAGAATTTACTCGCTGTATCGAAAATAGAAAAGTTTCTGGCAGCCACTTCCGAAGCTCTTCGGATTGACTTAGTGTCTGGTAAACCTGCCATTTTCCTGATAGCCCATTTCCGAGGAATGTTACTTTGTCGTCCTGTTGCAATCGTTCAATCAGTGGCTTATATCGTTTCCGGGAGACGCTTCCCATGAAGCATCGATCATATACCACTTGAGGCAGAGGGAATTTCCTTTTCACCCAATCATCTTGATGATATTCGAAGCCAGTCACCTCTCGTTCTTCGAAATCAATCATCCGTGGAGAAAAGACGAAGACGCGGATCTCTAATCTGCGTCCGGCTAAAGTCAACATTTTGTAATAACTCTTTTCCTTGAAAGTGGGTTCTTCCCCATGAAACGAAGCCATAATGCCTAATGTTCGATATTGAGAAGACATAATTGTCACCTACGTTGTCTTTTTCGTTTCACTTTCTTTTGTTTGGCAGAGGGTGGATTGTTTGAAGCCACATACCCAGAAAGATACGAAGAGTATTCATACAAGCGACGCACAGATGGTCTGATTTTGTACGTACTGACTTCCTCTCCCTCTCCCTCAGGTCTTTGTATTGTACTGTCTGACTTAGATGGCTTGCTGTTTACTTCCAACAGCCAGATGCGTCCATTCACATCTACACCCAGGTCGACCCCGAATTCTGCATAATGCCCCGTGAGAACCCGTTCAAGTGTATCAGCAACTTGCAATGCTACATTTTTGAGAGACTGGACAGAAGGGCGAATCGAGCCAACCCACGGTCCTGCGATCCGCAGTGCCTGATCTGCTTTGGTCATCATGCCGCCTCTGGCCACATTGGACACGATGTGATTCTGCCCCAGACGTGCTACCAGAGAGGTGACAGCCCACTCACCACGTTGATTTTTTTGTACGAGAACACGGAAATCAGCAGGCTTGCGTTTCACACCGATCAACACAAGTCCTTGTTGAAGCAAATAATGTGTTCCTTGTATTGATTTTCGCAAAGCCTGATACAGAACCGGAATGTCTGGGTACGATCTTGTCACGCTGCCATTCATTGTGGCATATTGAAGCTGGAACCCATTCGTAGTTTTATTGATTCGATAGATTCCCTTTCCCATGCTGCCACTGGTTGGTTTGACGTACACCATCCGGTGGTCATTCAACATTTGTTTGAGGTCGTGAGAGCCGAATAAACGGACTGTTTTAGGCAGATAAGCGTTTGTTTGCTCTTCTTTGCTCAGGGCATCATGGACATGCCATTTATTCAAAAACTGATCATTGAAAAAGGGAATGTGTAAATCTTTGAACCGTTGAATCGATGCACCTACTTGTTCTTTTTGTTCATATTGTCTTGTTGGCAAGCGATTATAGATACATTGAGGCAACGGCAAAGTATAGGACCGCCACGATGCTCTCTTCCGAACCAAAGCCCGAACCGTCTGGTTGCCCCAATCAATATCTTGGGGGGTGAACACACCAATGACACCGCCCTTTTCGTAACAAACATCTGAAATTTCATTCATGAACGTACTGATTCCCGCAAAAGGCATGCTGGAGTTGGGCCCGTTATGTTTGGCGAGCAATACTCCTACATAAGGACCAAATACGAGTCTTCGCCGAATTGAGTCATAACGGAGAAGAATAGGTATTCCCACTGGCAATCGGAGCTTGCGAAGAAGAGAAACGGTTATCTGTGTAGCTCTGCCATCGGTTCGTCTGACCACAGTACCTTGTGTTTCCTGACTTCCAAATGCTATCGTTAAGGTAGAAGCAGGAATTTTGAGGAAGTTGACTGCATGGTTGGGAAGATATACACCATATTCTTCTGATTGTGAATCTACTGCTTGAATGATCGTGCGTATATTTGACACGGCTATCCCCTTCCCATTAGGCGTTAGGTAGTCTTATTTTATGACAGGACTTTTTCTTTGGTTCCTTCGTATACAGAGGAGTGTATGGCATTGAATGATTGGCTCTTGGTGTTGACAAACGTCGGAATTGGATCAGTAATTGGTGGGGTGACGAATGAATTAGCGATTAGAATGCTGTTTCGGCCATATAAGCCGTGGATGATCGGTAGTTTTCGTGTGCCATTTACACCCGGATTGATCCCGAGACGTCATCATGAATTGGGCTTTCAAATGGGCAAAGTGGTCGAGGAATACCTAGTTACCAAGGAAGGGATTCAGGAGGCAATTGCCCGTGGGCATCTGGAAGAAACGCTGAGAAATTGGCTTACCCAGATGGCTGACAAGTGGCTGGCTAGTGATGAGAAACTCATAGATATCATCAATCGATTTATACCTGAGATGATTACAGAAGAATATCGATTGGGAGAGCGGTATCAAAAGCCGCTTCGTGAAAAATGGTTGGAGCATGCAGACCGTCTGATCAAAGGCTGGGAAGATAAAAAGGTACGAGAAATCCTGCCACCTTCTTTGCAAACGAAAATGGACGATACGATTGAGAGTCTGGGTGTTCTCTTGCTCACCCGATTCAGAGAGTACCTGCAGTCTCCGGAAGGATTACATAATGTGCAAAATATGATTCGTGGCGCCTTGGGCGGAGGCGGCGGAATGCTTGGCGGTTTTGTCGGGATGTTTTTGGGCGATGAGAAGCTGATTTCCAAATTGTTGCCTCATTTGCTCGAGGCACTGGAGAATCCCGATCTGGCCAGAAATCTTTCTCGCATGATCAGACAAGAAGCGGACAAGCTGCTCGACAAAGAAACAGGAGAAGTTCTTGACTGGATTGGAAGAGAGCAAGTGGCAAGCTTCAGTGGGAAACTATTTGATCAGGTAGAGACGATCGCTATTCGCTGGTTGGATAAGCCTCTCACCGAATCGTTGGGGCCATTCAGGGGAAAAGTGATTGATCAGTTGATCCCGTGGA
Source organism: Brevibacillus nigriterrae (assembly GCF_049846925.1). Classification (NCBI taxonomy): domain Bacteria; kingdom Bacillati; phylum Bacillota; class Bacilli; order Caryophanales; family Paenibacillaceae; genus Brevibacillus; species Brevibacillus nigriterrae. The sequence goes on along the minus strand of NZ_JBNCMT010000002.1, from coordinate 129,229 downwards.
TCAGTACCTGGGTTCTCGCCAAGCTGGAAACCAGTATCGAGCACCTCTTTCCGAAACTGTCAATCGCAGAAATTGTTGCGAAACAAGTAGATAAGTTCCCGTTGAGCCGAGTAGAAGAAATGATCATTGGAATTTCGGGAAGCGAGTTTCGGATGATTACCATACTCGGGTTCATTCTCGGAGGAATCATCGGATTGGTTCAAGGGGTTCTTAATCTGGTGGCAGGTTAATAAGGTGTACAAAACGGTCATGACCGTTTTCCCCTCTCATCCCCTCTCATCGGGGGACTGAAACGTCGGGGGACCGAAACGTTGACCGCAAGCGGTCACATCCACTTTTATGACAAGGTGCCTCAGCGTCACACCTGGCATCTACTTCGGTAAAAACGTCGAGACGTTTTTCACAGAAAAGTAGAGTATCAGGCAAATATACAAGGGAGGGTTTCGTAGTGGAAATTCGTTATCATGGACACAGTTGCATTGAGATTACTCATGAGGGGCATCGCTTGATCTTTGATCCGTTTCTGACAGGCAATCCGAAGGCTACGGTTAAGGCAGAAGATGTGAAAGTGGATTATGTTCTTGTGACGCACGGTCATAATGATCATATTGGAGATGCACTCAACCTGTTGCAAGCAAATGATGCAACACTGATTGCCCCGTTTGAGCTTGCTGTCTATTTTGCGCAAAAGGGTGTCAAGGCTCATCCGATGCACATCGGCGGTGCTGCCCATTTTCCGTTTGGTCGGGTCAAACTGACACCAGCTTTCCACGGCTCTGGTTATGAATCGGGGGATGGACAGATCATCTACCTGGGAATGCCCGCAGGCATTTTAGTTACCATCGGCGGAAAAACGATTTATCACGCAGGAGACACGGCACTCTTTGGCGACATGAAGCTGATTGGAGAATTGAACAAGATTGACGTAGCGTTCCTCCCGATTGGCGATAATTTCACCATGGGACCTGAGGATGCCCTACTTGCCGCTTCCTTTTTACAGGCAAAATGTGTCGTGCCCATTCACTACAATACATTTCCGGTGATTGCTCAAGATCCAGAGGAATATGTGCGTCAGTTAGGGGAGAAGGGGATAGAAGGAAAGCTTGTACAACCAGGAGAAAGTTTCTCCATTGAATAATCATCAAAATGAAAAGAAACTGTAATCCGCTTGTAATAATCCTGTAATAATTTATGGGTATGATAAATCTACGATGAAAACCCCCTTAATTAATATACCTCACTGGTGTAGCCCGTACGTTAGGCTACACCTCTTTTTTTTTGCCTGCTCATAAGCTATAGTGGCAGAAGGAGGGAGAATTGACTGATGCTCAGATTTTTGTTCGTAGCCCTTCTTGCCGCACTATTACGCTTTTATGTGGGGGAAGATTCGATCAGTTTTTTATGGTTTATCATTCTTTACTTACCGATGATTAATTGGACGGTGTATTGGGTGTTTTTTACCGTCCGGGTTGGTTTGAACCGATTACGAGGTTTTGACTGGATTACGGTGCCGCAAATTCGAAAAATCTATGTCTGGTACCTAAATATCCCCGGATCTCTTGTTTTAGCAGAAGTAATCTATCAAGGATACTTATATAATAGATAAAGAAAGATCAACGTCGTTATCCCGATTGACTGGGTGCAGGCGGAAAGATTGACCCGAGAATGGTGGAAGGTGATACCTACATGGCTACGAAGCACGAACAAATACTAGAGTACATTGATCAATTGCCCGTGGGGAGCAAAATCTCCGTTAGGCAAATTGCCAAAGACCTGGAAGTAAGCGAAGGAACCGCATACCGTGCCATTAAAGAAGCAGAAGTACAAGGATACGTCAGCACGATTGAGCGTGTGGGAACGGTTCGGATTGAAAAAAAGCTGAAAGAAAATATTGAAAGACTTACGTTTGCGGAAGTTGTAAATATTGTTGATGGTTCTGTGCTAGGGGGCAAAGAGGGACTGTACAAAACCTTAAATAAATTTGTCATCGGTGCCATGAAGTTGGAAGCGATGATGCGATATATTGATCCAGGCAGCCTGCTGATCGTCGGTAACCGGGACCAGGCACACAAGCTTTCGTTGCAAAACGGAGCAGCGGTTCTAATTACTGGGGGATTTGATACAAGTGAAGAAGTGAAAAAGCTGGCTGATGAGTTGGCTCTGCCGATTATCTCATCCACCTATGACACATTCACGGTTGCTTCCTTAATTAACCGTGCGATTTACGACCGCTTGATCAAAAAAGAGATCATGATGGTAGAAGATATCTTGAAGCCACTAGAAGAAACAGCGGTGCTGAAGAATACCGATACCGTGGAACGCTGGCATGCGATGACGGAAGAATACAAGGACACCCGTTTTGCTGTTGTCGACGATCAGATGCGAATTGTGGGCATCGTGACATCAAGAGACATTATTGGACATGATCAAAACACAACACTGGATAAAGTCATGTCCAAAAATCCGATTACCACAACTCCAAAAGTATCACTCGCTTCCTCTGCTCATCTGATGGTATGGGAAGGCATCGAGCTTTTGCCAGTGGTAGACAATCACAAGAAACTAGTTGGCGTGCTCAGTCGTCAGGATGTTTTAAAGGCGATGCAGTACATGCAAAAACAACCGCAAATGGGCGAGACATTTCCGAACCAGATCATGAGTCACTTCCGGGAAGAAAAGCAGGCAGATGGCTTCGTCTATCACGGAGAGATTTCGCCACAAATGACCAACCATTTGGGGACGGTGGCAAGCGGCGTGATGACGACTGTCATTGTGGAGACAGCCTGTAATGCCCTCAGACAACACAAACGGGGGGATATGGTACCGGAAAATATCACGGTTTACTTCCTCAAACCCGTACAAATGGAGAGCGAAATCAGCGTAAAGCCTCGTGTGATGGATATTAGTCGCCGCTTCGGAAAAGTAGAAGTGTCGGTATACCATGACGATCATTTGGTAGGGCAAGCGATGGTAACGGCACAGATTATTGAGCGATAGTCCGTTCTTATTAAATAAAATAATAAATAGAGAAAACTTCCGTCGGTCAAATACGGAAGTTTTTTTGTGCATCAGTCTATGTATACTACAAAAATAATTGACTAAGTCAATTAAAACTATAATATATTTGATATAAGCAACTAATTTTTGATGTGATAAAAGTAAAAGGTGGGAAGGGTATGAATGGTATTGCAGATCGAATTTCACATGTGCGGCACTTTAATCGTTTTATTACCAGACAGATCGGAGTTCTCGACGAAGGACTGCTAGATAGTGAGTTTTCGCTGACCGAAGCACGTATCCTGTTTGAACTAGCTCATCATGCTGGAGTGACTGCATCTGATCTGGCCAATGAATTACGGATTGATCCAGGGTATTTAAGTCGGATTCTTGCACGACTGGAGCAGCGGGAGCTTATTGATAAAGTGCGTTCGGAAGAGGATGGACGTCAGAGGATTCTTCGTTTGACACCACAGGGACAAGTGGCATTTGCCGTGCTGGATCAACGTTCACACGAAGAAGTAGCCAACATACTGAGCGATTTGAGTGAAGAAAAGCAAGAGCAATTGATTTCATCGATGCAAACAATCGAGCGTGTCTTGTCCAAAAAGGAGAACGATGAGCAGATCGTAGCAAAGAACACCTCGTCACCCCCAACTTATTTTCTTCGCTCACACCAGCCAGGCGATATGGGCTGGATTACCCATCGACATGGCGTTCTCTATGCACAAGAGTATGGCTGGAATGAGCAGTTCGAGGCATTGGTTGCCCGAATCACTTCGCATTTCATAACTCGCTTCAATCCATTAAAAGAGCGGTGCTGGATAGCTGAAATGGATGGGGAGATCATCGGTTCTGTGATGGTGGTACAGGAAAATGAAGAAATAGCCAAGCTTCGTCTCTTGTTGGTCGAACCGAAAGCGCGTGGACTGGGACTCGGGACTCGACTCGTGGAGGAATGCATTCGATTTGCCAGAGCCAAAGGCTATCAAAAGATGGTGTTATGGACAAACAGTGTGCTTGATTCGGCCAGACTTATCTATCAAAAGGCCGGCTTTCAACTGGTTGCAGAAGAAAAACATCACAGTTTTGGCCATGATCTGGTTGGGGAGACGTGGGAGCGTATTCTATAATCATAAGAAAAAAGCAGAAGTCCCTGCTGGAACAATCCAAGGATTTCTGCTTTTTTTGCTCAGAAAATAAAAAGGACAACCCGGCATCGCACGAGGTTGTCGAAGCATAGAACGTCACAAGGAGATTATAACGTAGCTAAAACAAATTTATCTACAAGAAACATTTTCCCTGTAGTCTATCCTTTTTTATCGATAGCTTTACGCCATTCACTGCGGAAACGGAAGTAATTACGGAATCCGAGGAAGAAGTTGATTCCTCCCACAAGGATAAAGAGAATAGCTACGCTCAAGCGAGCTGTGCTCAGTGTTTCGTTTGCCAGTTGGTTTGAACCTAACAAAAGTAACAGGCATCCAAGCATGACATTCATTTTACCGAGAGTCATCCGAGATTCGTAAGGGTGAATACCTGTACGACGTGCCATGACACTATAGTAAACCCATCCACCCAGGGAAGCGATCATACCAGTCAAATAAAAGGCGAACCACATGTGAGAAACCCCTTTCTACTACAGCTATTTCCTCAAGTCTACAAAAGCTATCCTACTAAAGATCTGCAAACTGGTCAATTGATACCGACTATATGTTCGCATATTCGCCAATACACGGTATAATAAAGAAAGGAAACTTTAAAAGCTCATTTTATAGAATATAGAAAAGATAGATACAAAGAAAGGTACGAGCAGGTTGAACCCTTCATTCGTTCATTTACACGTTCATACTGAATACAGCTTGCTGGACGGTGCGGCACGCATTGAAGATCTCGTGCAAAAGGCCGTTCTCTTAGGCATGCCAGCTTTGGCGATTACCGATCACAATAATTTGTACGGTGCTGTTCCTTTTTATCGTGCTTGTGTACGAGAGGGGATCAAGCCGATTATCGGGTTGGAGTTATCTGTGATCGAGGGAGCGATGGAAGAGCGATTTACACGCAATTCACCTCCGCCTTTTCACCTGATTCTCCTTGCCGAGAATACCGAAGGATACCGGAACCTGTTAAAGCTGGTTTCGATTGCTCAACTTCAAGGAACGCATGGCTATCCACGTGTAAACAAAACCATCCTGGCGGCACACACGAAGGGATTGATCGCCATCAGTGATGCGAAGGACGGAGAAGTGTCCAGGTACTTGCAAACAAATGATACCCAGTCGGCACATAACGCTGCGAAGTGGTACATAGAAAAGTTCGGTCCTGATCACTTCTTTTTGGAATTGCAGGACCATGGTCTGGAGTTGGAGAGACGGCTCAATCAGCGGGTAGTCAAGCTTCATCAGGAGCTAGGAGTACCACTTGTCGTCACGAACAATGTTCATTACATTTCACGTGAAGATCACCAGCTTCATGATGTCCTGTTGGCGATCAAGGAAGGCAAGACGATTGATGAAGAAGACCGATTACGCTATGAAAAGGATGAGTACTTTCTCAAGAACCATGATGAGATGGCACACAATTTTGCCTTTGCCCCAAAAGCGCTGGCCAATACGTGGAAAATTGCTGAACGCTGTCAGTTGGAATTGGCGTTTGATCAACATATTTTGCCCCGGTTCGAAGTTCCAGCAGGATATGAACCTGACCAGTATTTACGAGAGTTGTGTGAAGCTGGCTGCAAGGAGCGGTATGGTGCGATTACACCTGAAATCGAGAGGCGGCTCAGTCATGAACTTGCCATTATTACGGGGACTGGATATACGGACTACTTTCTGATTGTCTGGGATTTCATGCGGTATGCTCATGAGCAGGGAATACCGACGGGACCAGGGCGTGGATCTGCTGCTGGCAGTCTGGTCAGCTATGCGCTGAAGATTACCAATGTTGATCCTCTTCATTTTAATTTGCTTTTCGAGCGTTTCCTGAACCCCGAGCGGATTACGATGCCCGATATTGATATCGATTTTTCCGTGGAACGGCGGGACGAGGTGATTCAGTATGTCGCTAACAAATACGGCAATGACCGTGTGGCCCAGATCATTACATTCGGAACATTGGCAGCAAGGGCAGCCGTACGAGATGTTGGCAGGGTACTGGGACTTTCCCTCGGGTTGGTTGATCGGGTGGCTAAAATGCTCCCGCAATTCTCGTCGATCACCATTGATCGGGCAATTGCCTCGATTCCTGAACTAGCAACACTAATGAAAGAAAACAAGCAGGTAGCCAAGCTGATCGAAGTATCCAAAGGGTTGGAAGGCCTTCCGAGGCACGCTTCCACACATGCAGCGGGGGTCGTTATTTCGAGAGATCCATTAACTGACCACGTCCCTCTGCAACAAGGAAGTGAGGGGCTTTCACTTACCCAGTACCCGATGGAGGTACTCGAGCAGGTCGGATTGTTGAAAATGGACTTCCTTGGGCTGCGTAACCTGACCATCATTCAGGAAACACTTGCACACCTGCGTTCTGCTGGCATACATATTCGACTGGATCAAATCCCGATGGACGACCAAGGGACGTATCGTATGCTCAGTAAAGGGGAAACTACGGGCGTTTTTCAACTGGAATCTTCCGGTATGCGCAACGTATTGCGTGAGCTGAAGCCGACTACCATTGATGACATCATTGCTGTTCTAGCTTTGTATCGTCCGGGACCAATGGAGATTATTCCCCAATACATTCAGGTGAAGCACGGGAAACAGCAGGTACATTATTCGCACCCTGAATTGGAACCCATTTTGCGAGAGACATATGGCTTTATTATTTATCAGGAGCAGATCATGCAGATTTCTTCCCGTATGGCAGGCTTTTCGCTGGGAGAAGCAGATATCTTGCGGCGGGCAGTAGGGAAGAAGAAGCGGGACCTGTTGGCGGAGCAGCGGGAACGATTCGTCCAGGGGAGTATTCGTCAGGGGTACGATGAACAGTTGGCAAATGAGACCTATGATCTGATCGTCCGGTTTGCGGATTACGGGTTTCCAAAGGCGCACGCCGTAGCCTATGCAATGATTGCCTATCAGATGGCCTATCTCAAATCCAATTATCCAGTTGCTTTCATGGCTGCCCTGCTTTCCTTGTCGATCGGGAGTCAGACCCGAATTGCGGAGTATGTAGAGGAAGCAAAGCGGCTGCATGTCGAGGTCATGTCTCCCGATGTAAACCACAGCGAGGCACTGTTTACGGTAGAAGGGGAAAAAATCCGCTTTGGGCTTGCAGCGGTGAAGAACGTGGGGTACAACGCGGTAGAATCAATTGTCAAAGAGCGTACCAAAACGCCGTACAACGATATCGTGGACTTTTGCTCACGAGTAGACAATCGATTGGTGAACCGTCGAGTCGTTGAATCATTAATTTTATGTGGTGCTTTGGACTCACTGCCCGGTTCGCGCGCCCAATTATTGGTAATAATAGATGAAGCGATGGAAAAAGGTTCCAACAAACGAAAGGAACGGGACGAAGCACAGTTGAATCTGTTTGCGGTTGTTGATCAGATTGAGGATAGTGTCGGTGCCCAGATGACAGACGAAACCGGCATTGACCCGTCTTCCTATCCGGATGTTCCAGATTTCACACGAATGCAGCGGTTGAAAGAAGAGCGGGAGATGCTCGGCGTCTATTTGTCTGGTCATCCCCTGGATGATTACCGCCATGTCAGCAATCGACCAGATATTGCTCAGATTGCAGAGCTTACCGAGAACTCACGGAATCAGACGGTCAAACTGGTAGGGATGCTGCTTGAGGTAAAGCAAATTCAAACCAAAAAGGGCGAGCCGATGGCATTTATCCAGCTCGAAGATCGAACAGCACAACTGGAAATGATAGCTTTTCCACAAGTGTTCCAGAAATACAAACATTTGCTAGTCAAAGAGCAACTACTGGTCGTCGAAGGACGGATAGACGTTCAGGATGATAACTTCAAGCTGATCGCATCCCGACTGTGGGACGTATCTGCGGTTCAGGCACCAGCAACAGAGCCAGTACTGTTTGTCAAAATCTCGCCAGAACAGGAGCGGGATTCGACGTTAATCCGTCTGAAGAAACTGCTTGTCGAAAGAAGGGGAACGATTTCTGTCGCCCTTTACTACGAGAGCAAAAAGCAGACAAAACGCCTGCCTGACGAGTTTTCGGTTGAGGTGGACGAGGCGTTTTTGGAGCTAGCGAGAGATATTGTGGGGAGAGAGAGCGTAATCAAGAAAGAAATGCCAATAAACTGGGGAGGATAGGATTTGTCCTCCTTTTTTTCGGCTTTTCGCTGGGTTTACAGTTTGGTCGGTTTTGTTATAATGAGTACATAATTTTAAGAGGTGGTCAGACCACTAGGGTAATTTTTCGTATAACTGGTCAGACCACTACTCAAACATACTTAAATTCAGTCATTTGAAAAACGTGAAGTCGTTTTTCACAAAATCAAAGGAGTGGGAATTGTGGCTAATTTACGTGAAGAAGCACTAGAACTACACAAAAAACATCAAGGAAAACTGGAGGCAGTCTCCAAGGTTCCTCTCCGAAATGCGCATGATTTAAGTCTTGCCTATTCACCGGGTGTTGCAGAACCATGCAAAGATATTTTTGACGACCCAACAAAAGTGTATGAGTATACCATCAAAGGAAACCTGGTCGCTGTAGTCAGTGACGGTACTGCCGTTCTTGGATTAGGCAACATTGGACCAGAAGCAGCAATGCCGGTAATGGAAGGTAAAGCGCTTCTGTTTAAAGCGTTTGCTGGAGTGGATGCATTCCCGATCTGCCTGAACACGACTGATATTGACAAAATTGTTGAGACAGTAAAATTGCTTGAACCAACATTTGGTGGCGTAAACCTGGAGGACATTGCTGCTCCTGCGTGCTTCGAAATTGAAGAGCGCCTGAAAAAAGAAGCGAACATTCCTGTTTTCCATGATGATCAGCATGGTACAGCGATTGTAACAGCGGCTGGATTAATCAATGCACTCAAAATCATCAAAAAAGAAATCAGCGAAATTCGTGTAGTCGTAAATGGTGCGGGTGCAGCAGGTATTGCGATTATTAAATTGTTGATGAGCATGGGTGTCAAAGACATTATCATGTGCGATACCAAAGGGATTGTGTACGAAGGTCGCCCATACGGTATGAACCCTGTGAAAGAAAAAGTAGCTGCGGTGACAAATCAAGGCAAAATCACTGGCGACTTGAAAGATGCGATGGTGGGAGCTGACGTATTCGTTGGTGTATCCGTAGCAGGTGCAGTCACACAAGAAATGGTGAAATCCATGAACCGCGATGCCATCATCTTTGCCATGGCTAACCCAGTTCCAGAGATCATGCCAAGCGAAGCGAAAGAAGCGGGTGCAGCCGTTATCGGTACTGGACGTTCCGACTTCCCGAACCAGGTTAACAACGTTCTTGCATTCCCTGGAATTTTCCGTGGTGCGCTTGATACGTATGCAACCACGATCAATGAAGAGATGAAAGTTGCTGCTGTTTATGCCATCGCTAGTCTGGTTAGCGAGCAAGAGTTGAATACGGATTTTGTTATCCCTTCACCTTTTGACCCTCGTGTAGCACCAAAAGTTGCTGCAGCAGTTGCCAAAGCAGCTATGGATACAGGGGTAGCACGCAAACAAGTTGATCCAGAGGCAGTTCGTCTCAAAACAGAACAACTTGCAGCGATTGGTTACCAACAACAATCATAGATTCACCCGACGTTCGCAGTAAGGGGGGAAAGGGTATGCTCGACTCTTCACAAGAACGCAAAGCATACGAAGGAATTCTATTACAAATTCATGAGATCATGCAGCGTGACAACTTGCGACCGGGTGACAAACTTCCTTCCGAACGCGAGCTTTCCGAATTGCTAGGAGCAGGTCGTTCATCTGTTCGTGAGGCACTTCGGGCACTTGAGTTACTCGGGTTAATTGAGACACGCAGAGGCGAAGGCACGTTCCTCAAGCACTACAGGCAAAACCGGCTGATTGATATTCTCGGGTATTTTATCCTGCGTGATTCCAAGACCAAAAAGGACCTTGTGGAAATGCGCAAAATACTCGAGATTGAAGCCGTCCGATTAGCTTGCAAACGTGCAACAGCCAAGCATTTTGATGAGATGAACAGGATATTGGAATTGTCCTGGGAGCGGGTGGAGCAAGGCGAAATTCCTACGGAGGAAGATTACGAATTTCACCGTGTCATCTGCCGTTCGAGCCGCAACTCCGTCCTCCATCGCATCTGGGCACCAATTATCGAATATAGTGAGGGTGTTCGCAGCAGTTCCCTTTCAAGGGAAGGACGCGTCCGTGTCGCTCTGGAAGAGCATCGGGAGATTATGTTCGCCATCCGTGAAGGAGACGAGGAGGCAGCGGTTGCACACATGCGAGCGCACCTAGAAAACTCGAAGGCATAAGGAAGCGCCCCACAGGACGTGGTAGTGTCGACGTTCCAACAGGACGTTGGTGTATTTAGTCGACCTCGCAACTTCGGCGCCTCGATCTGCTTGCCCCTGTTTTCCTCCTTTTTAAACACATATTTGATTGGAAGGTTTAAAAAGTCCGGAAACAAGGAACGTAAAGTATAAAAAATCCAGTATCAACTGTAAAACCAAGCAGGAATTATCGGTCAGATGTCTAAATTTATAAAGTCCGTGAACATTACCAATTCTCCCTTTTAAATAGCAAGCTACCCGTTTGCGACAACATTCTGCACTGTGATATGATGATGCAGATTACAGTGAGACTGGTTGAAGGAAAGAGGAGGAAGCCATCATGTGGACTGTCATCTACATAGCTCCTAGCGCCAAAATAGCAGAACGAATTCAGCAGCGCTTGACAGATGAAGGATTCCTGGTGAAGGTTCGTGAAGCAAGAGTTTCCAAGCAATACGAGATTCTTGTGCCCGAGAGTGAGCTTCATGAAGTTCAAGAGGTACTCAGCACGATCCTTCACTGAACATTAATGTGAGGTGTTACTGTGCTTAAAGATCTTTTTGGTAAGAAGCGTAAATTCGCTACCATTCCAACTGAAAATGTAGGGCGTCCTCCTGTTCAGGAAGCAAGAGTACAACGAGATTTGAGTGAGCCCAAGGAAGTTCCAGAAGGTCTTATGCATAAATGTTCTCATTGCGGAACAATTCATTATTCCAAAGACCTCGAGAAGAACCTGCGTGTTTGTCGCGGCTGCAACCATCATTTTGCTATGTCGGCACCCGAAAGAATTCAATCCTTGTTGGACGACGGTCGTCTGACAGAGGAATTCGATACAAATCTCATCTCATCCAACCCCCTTCAATTCCCTGGATATGAAGAAAAGCTGGAGAAAGACAGAGAAGCAACCAACCTCAATGAAGCCATTGTCACAGGAGAAGGTACCTTGAACGGAAACCGGGTTATCCTCGGTGTGATGGATGCCAGATTCCGTATGGCCAGTATGGGGTCGGTTGTTGGGGAAAAAATTACGAGAGCGATTGAACAAGCAATTGAGCGAAAGCTGCCGTTTATCTTGTTCTCCGCATCTGGTGGGGCACGTATGCAAGAAGGCGTGCTCAGTTTGATGCAAATGGCAAAAACCAGCGCTGCGCTGGCAAAGCTCGAACAAGAAAAGCTGCTGTTTATTTCTGTGTTAACGAACCCAACCACTGGTGGGGTTTCTGCGAGCTTTGCTTCTTTGGGTGATTACAACATTGGTGAGCCGGGCGCGTTAATCGGTTTTGCAGGTAGACGAATCATTGAACAGACCATTCGCCAGGAGCTTCCGAAAGACTTCCAAACCGCTGAGTTCCTGCTCAAACATGGTCAACTCGACATGGTCGTGCATCGTAAGGATATGCGTGATACATTAGGTAAAATTGTGGAGATGCACACAGTTCGGGAGGTAATAGAACATGGCGGGTGAATTGCAGTTTGAGAGACCGCTAGTCGAATTGCAGGATAAAATTAAAGAATTGAGACGTTTCACTGAGGAGAAGGGCATTGATTTTTCTGATGAAGTAGCCCGTCTGGAGCGAAAAGCGAAAGATTTGGCAGAGCAGATCTACGGCAACCTTACTCCGTGGCAACGGGTACAAATTGCTCGTCATCCAGAACGTCCAACCACAATTGATTATATTCAGCGCATTTTTACTGACTTTATCGAAGTACACGGGGATCGTCTCTACGGTGACGATGCAGCAATCGTTGGTGGTATTGCCAGATTGGACGGAATTCCTGTTACGGTGATTGGCCATCAAAAAGGGAAAGACACCAAGGAAAACATTATTCGCAACTTCGGATCGCCACATCCGGAGGGATATCGCAAAGCACTGCGCCTTATGCAGCAAGCCGACAAGTTTAACCGCCCGATTATCTGCTTTATTAATACGATGGGCGCCTACCCAGGAAAAGCGGCAGAAGAACGAGGTCAAAGCGAAGCGATTGCCCGCAATCTAAGAGAAATGGCTGGCTTCGGGGTACCGATTCTTTGTGTTGTTACTGGGGAAGGCGGATCTGGTGGAGCCCTTGCTTTAGGTGTGGGTAACCGTATTTTTATGTTAGAGAATTCCATCTACTCGGTCATATCGCCAGAAGGGGCAGCAGCCCTGCTTTGGAAAGATTCCAGCCTTGCCATGAGAGCGGCGGAAACGATGAAAATTACGGCTCCTGATCTAAAAGAGTTAGGCATCATTGATGGCGTCATTGAAGAACCATTTGGTGGAGCTCATCGGGACGTAGCTTCACAAGCGGCATCTGTGAAACAGGTATTAGTATCTGGATTGCAAGAGCTGATGGCTATGAATCGGGATGAATTAGTACAGGATCGTTACAATAAGTTCAAACAAATCGGTGAGTACGCTTCTCTGTAATACAGAGGGGCTTTTTTTTCTCTTTTTTCATGGACTGAAATCTGCTACAATCGTAGTCGTACCAAGGGTTGGAGCGTTTTGTAAAAGTGTGGCACAATACAATCGATGAGTATAACAGAAAATTTGAAATGATTATAACAGTATGGCTCAAGCCGAATTTATTACATACTGTTAGCGTTTCAAGCCATGCTAAAAAGAGAAAATAAAGAGGTGAGAGAAATGAAAAAAATGGCTGTTCTTACAAGTGGGGGCGATGCACCGGGAATGAACGCTGCGGTTCGTGCAGCAGTTCGTCGAGCTGTTTACCACGGTGTCCAAATGTTTGGAGTATATCATGGGTATGACGGTTTAATTCGAGGCGATATTAAAGAAATGACGCTCGGCTCGGTGGGTGACATCATCCATCGAGGGGGAACGATCCTTTATACAGCACGGAGTGAAGAATTCAGGACGGATGAAGGCCAACGAAAGGCAGTTGAGCAATTACGTGATCACGGCATCGAGGGATTAATTGTCATCGGCGGCGACGGTTCCTTCCGAGGAGCACAGAAATTAACCCAAAAAGGATTCCCGACCATCGGCGTTCCGGGAACCATCGACAATGACATCCCGTGCACTGATTTTACGATTGGTTTTGATACGGCATTGAATACGATTGTTGAGGCAATTGACAAGATCAGGGACACCGCTACTTCACATGAACGCACCTATATTATCGAGGTAATGGGGCGTGATGCAGGTGATTTGGCTTTGTGGGCAGGACTTGCAGCAGGAGCCGAATCGATCATTATTCCTGAAGCGGACCAGGATAAAGATGACATCATTGAACGTTTGCATGCCGGTCATCGCCGTGGCAAAAAACATTCGATTATTATTGTTGCTGAAGGAGTAGGAAGTGCTGCTCAGTATGCTGATATCATCAAGCAACGGACAGGTTGGGAAACAAGAGTAACGGTACTTGGACATATCCAGCGCGGCGGTTCACCGACTGCTTTTGATCGAATGCTGGCGAGTCGCATGGGAGCAGCAGCAGTAGACCTGTTGCTGGAAGGCAAGGCTGATCGCATGGTGGGAATCTCCAACAATCAGATCGTCGATGTTGATATTGATGAGGCGCTCAGTAAGAAACACACTCTCGATCTATCCGTTTACCAACTGGCTCGTACACTGTCCATTTAGGAAATAAAAAATAGCGATATCACTGGGAGGTAACTCATTTGTTACGGAAGTCAAAAATTGTATGTACGATCGGTCCTGCAAGTGAAACACTAGAAGGGCTCCAAAAGCTGATTGATGCAGGCATGAATGTTGCACGTCTTAATTTTTCCCATGGATCGCATGAGGAACACGCCGCACGAATCAAAAGTATTCGCGAGGCTTGCCAAGTTACTGGAAAACACATTGCGGTCCTTCTGGACACCAAAGGCCCGGAAATTCGCACAGGTACACTCGCAACCGATTCCGTTGAGTTGGAGGAGAATCAACGTCTTGTCTTGACGACAGAAGAAGTGGCGGGAACCGTGGATCGTGTCTCCATTACATATAAGGATTTGCCGCAAGATGTTCAGGTCGGCAGTACAATCCTTATCGATGACGGATTGATCGGCCTCACGGTTGAACAGATCGAAGGTACGGAAATCGTTTGCCTTATCAAAAATGGCGGAACCCTCAAGAGTAAAAAAGGTGTCAACGTTCCAGGAGTAAAAATTAAGCTGCCTGGTATTACCGAAAAAGATGCGGCAGACATCGAATTTGGCATTCAGCAAAACGTAGATTTCATTGCTGCATCCTTTGTGCGGAAAGCTTCCGATATTTTGGAAATCCGTGAAATTCTCGAACGCCATCAGGCAAAGATTGACATTATTGCTAAAATTGAGAATCAGGAAGGCGTAGACAACGCCGATGAGATTCTTGCGGTTGCAGATGGACTGATGGTTGCACGTGGAGATTTGGGTGTAGAGATTCCAGTAGAAGAAGTGCCGATGGTGCAAAAACACCTGATCGACAAATGCAATCAGTTGGGCAAGCCTGTCATTACAGCAACGCAAATGCTTGATTCCATGCAACGCAACCCTCGACCAACTCGTGCCGAAGCAAGTGACGTAGCAAATGCCATCTTTGACGGAACGGACGCCATCATGCTGTCTGGTGAAACGGCTGCGGGTAAATATCCAACGGAATCTGTCGAAACGATGAATCGCATTGCTGTGCGTGCTGAACAAGAGTTGAATTATCGTGAAATCCTGAACACCCATGCGATGCGTACACAAATCTCGATTACGGATGCCATTGCACAAGCAGTTGCCAACGCAGCACTTGATCTGGGTGCGGCAGCGATTATCACGGCAACGGAAAGCGGTCATACCGCTCGGATGGTGGCAAAATATCGTCCAAAAGCGCCTATCGTCGCAGTAACACCGCATGAGAGTGTATTGCGTCGAATGGCTTTGGTAAACGGGGTATATCCAGTCATCGGGCCGCTTGCAGAAACGACAGATGAAATGTTGGAAATCTCCGTGCAGCAGGCATTACAGGCAGGGCTGGTTCGTCATGGTGACCTGGTTATTATTACGGCAGGAGTACCTGTAAGAGAAACGGGTACAACCAACCTGATGAAGGTGCATGTCATCGGGGACATCATTGCCAAAGGTCAAGGAATCGGTCGCAAAGTAGTTACCGGAAAAGTCATTGTAGCCAAGACGGCAGAAGAAGCCAATGAAAAAATGGAAGATGGAGCAATTCTTGTTTCCTTTGGCACCGATTCCGAAATGATTGAATCATTCAAGCGTGCTGGTGCCGTTATCACCGAAGAGGGCGGACTTACTTCGCACGCTGCGATTGTAGGACTGAACCTCAATGTTCCGGTGATCGTCGGTGTGGAAAGAGCGACAAGTGTACTGAAAGAGGGAGCAATTGTCACAGTTGATTCAGAAAGAGGACACATTTATACCGGATTGACGCGCGTATTGTAATAGTGAGAAGTACCCACAGAGCAGATTGCCTTTCTGATGAGAAGGTGGTCTGCTCTTACTCTTTTTCCGCCATTTCCTTATCCTATGGTAAAATATAGACAGCATGTACGCCGTAGGGAGTGGATATCCAGTGAGTGAAAAAATGTATCGATCAACACAATTTCGCGTTCGGTATGCGGAGACAGACCAAATGGGAGTTGTGTACCATACGAATTATTTGAATTGGTTCGAAATTGGACGAACTGAATTGATCAGACAGCTTGGTTTCTCTTACCGATCATTGGAGGAACAGGGAGTATTATTGCCAGTTACTGACGCCTCAATCTCCTTCAAATCACCTGCCCGCTATGACGATCTGGTGGAGGTCAGGGTAACCATCAGTGAGCTTACACCGCTCAGGCTCCATTTCAAATATGAGATTTATCGTGCGGAGGATGAGACTCTCCTGGTTTTCGGGCAAACTCATCATGTATTCACCAACGCTGCTCTTCGACCCATCCGCCTGCAAAAGAATAATCCCGAAGTTTATTTGTGCTTGGAAACCGAATTTCAGCGTACACGTATTACTGAGTAGGACTGTCATTATTCGTACAAGGGTGTGATCGATCTGTTCCGAATTCTACTGCTTTTGTTTATCATCGTGCCAGCGATTGAATTATGGGGGTTAATCTCGGTTGGTAAGATTATTGGCGGATGGTTTACTGTCGCCCTTGTCATCCTTACCGGACTGGTTGGAGCATGGCTTGCAAAATATCAGGGAATGCAGGTACTCAGAAATTTTCAAATGGAATTGTCACGTGGACAAATGCCGACGGATTCCATTTTGGATGGAATTTGTGTGTTGGTGGGCGGCGTATTATTGCTGACACCAGGTTTTGTAACCGATGTATTCGGTGTCATCTTGCTCCTTCCCTATACACGCCTCATTTTGCGTCACTTCCTGAAAAAATGGCTGTGGCATCTGATTTCAACCGGAAAAATTAACTTTATCTACAGAAGATAAAATACATTTCAGGAAACCAAAAACCCCATTCACGGCGAATGGGGTTTTCCTTTGATAAACTTCCATATATCTTCCAGAATGCGGGCTCGGATAAACGCATTGATCATTACCAGCGAAACAGGGCCGATAACTAAACCGAGGAAGCCAAACAGCTTTAATCCGACGAACAGGGCAATCAGGGTAAGCAAGGGATCAAGTCCGACATTGTCAGCAAGTACTTTGGGTTCCATGATTTGACGGAACACAATAACGACGCCATACAGGATCGACAGCCCGATTACCAGCGAATATTTCCCCTTAAAGAAGAGATAAATAATCCATGGAATAAATACAGTCCCCGTGCCCAGATAAGGCAATAAATCCACGACGCCTGTTAGCAAGCCGATTGTAATCGCATAGTCAACTCGCAAAATGAGCAGCCCGACAATGACGATGGCTGCGGTCAGTGAGATCAGGGTGAGTTGAGCTTTGACAAAACCAAGTAGAGCTATACGCAAGTCCTTGATAATATCGTCAAGTCTGCGGTTTACTCCGGTTGGCAGGAATGCCTGTACACGCTTTTTCCAGAGGTTGTAATCCTTGCTAATGAAGAAAGCTCCCAGCAAAGCGATGACCGTCACGGTTGCCAGATTAGGCAATGATACCAACAGGTTTTTCACACCTTGCAAGAAACTTACGATGATCAGTTGCCCTGTTTGAGAAATGGATCGCAGCGTATTACCAACGTTCTCTGTAATGGATTGTCTGTATTCTTCATCTAATTGAGCATAAAAGAAAGCAAAGCGATTATACATGCCAATTAGGAAATCCTGACTGATTGTCCGATGTAAATATTGGGTTAATTCATTCGCAAACGTCGGCAAAAGAGTAATCAGGTGTCCAATTTCCACCACAGTCTCGGTAATAATCAGAGTGACAACTCCGCCGAGTAATCCAAGCAAGAGCAACAGCGAAATCAAAACCGCCAACCATCTCGGTAAACGCCCTTTGGTTGACAGAAAGGTAACGGGACGATTGACGAGAATGGCAATGATTAATGCAATTAGAAATGGGAACAGTAATGGTGTCAGGAATTGGATTAGGTAAATGCTCACTAACACAATCAAGATAACGAAGAGAAAACGAGAGATTTGAAAGATGCGTGTTAATAGCTGCAGCAACATTTCTTGCAAATAATACCACCCTCTCACTGATTGAGAAAAAACGACATCAAAAACCGGCTTCGCAGATGATAAGTGAAAAACGTCTCGACGTTTTTCATAAAAATTTAAATCATGGGAGCAAAGCGACCATCAAAAAACAGCTATGCAGATGATTAGTGAAAAACGACTCGACGTTTTTCATAAAAATTTAAATCATGGACGCAGAGCGGCCATCAAAAACCGGCTTCGCAGATGATTAGTGAAAAACGTCTCGACGTTTTTCATAAAAATTTAATCATGGACGCAGAGCGACCATCAAAAAACTGCTGCGCAGTTTTTTGTAACCTTATTGTAACTATTATGCAGTAGTCTTAGGTACATAAGCAAGAAATGCGATTTTTGTAACCATTTGTACAAAAAACATTCACAAAATCGTAAATTTCTTTTATAATATTGTCGAATTATGGTTTAATCTTTCTCTTTATTGCCACGAGAAAGAGAACACATCGATTATGATGGTTCTCCTGCCTTGATGCACAAAAAGGTGTCTCTCGCTTTCATCCCTTCTTCCACCTCAAAGTGCGTGTTCAAAAAGAATCCTTTTTTGAACATCCTCTTACAGATGAACTAACGATGGATGCCTTTACTGAGCGTAATACTTTCTACTGGTGGTAAAAGGAAGATGGCCTCACAACTTAATAGAGAGACCATTTTACGGAAAAGGAGAGAGTTCTTATGACAGCAACTCGAGGATTGGAAGGGGTCGTCGCAGCCCAATCATCCATCTGTTCCATTGTAGATGGGGTACTTAGCTATGGTGGTATTGATGTTGATGAATTGGCCGAAAACGCTACCTTCGAAGAAGTAGTGTATTTACTGTGGCATGGGGCGCTACCGAAGCGTGATCAGCTGGAAGCCTTAAAAAAGGAGTTAGGTGCAAACGCAGCAGTACCGCAAGAGGTAATTGACAGCATTCGTACTTACCCTAAAGGCGTTCATCCGATGGCGGCTCTACGCACAGCTGTCTCTTCGCTAGCTCTCTACGACGCAGAAACGCAAGACATGTCTTCTGAAGCAAACTACCGCAAGGCAATCCGTTTGGTAGCACAAACTCCTACAATCATTGCCGCTTTCGAGCGCATCCGCAAAGGTCTGGAAGTTGTTCAACCAAATCCAAGCTTCACAGTTGCACAGAATTTCCTCTACATGTTGACTGGTCAAGAGCCTTCAGCAACGGCTGTACGAGCTTTTGATACCGCTCTCATTTTGCACGCTGACCATGAATTCAACGCTTCTACTTTTGCAGCACGTGTAACGGTTGCAACGTTGACAGACATGTATTCCGGCGTAGTATCTGCGATCGGAACACTCAAAGGTCCTCTTCATGGCGGGGCAAACGAAGCTGTTGCCAAAATGCTCCAAGAAATTGGCTCCTATGATCGCGTAGAGTCCTACGTACGTGAAGCACTTGACAACAAAGTGAAAATCATGGGCTTTGGTCACCGTGTATACAAAGACGGAGATCCTCGTGCGAAGTGGCTGCGTCAAATGTCTAAAGAGCTGACTAAGCAAATTGGACGTGAAGAATTGTATCTGATGTCCACTAAAATCGATGAAATGGTTACAAGCGAAAAAGGATTGAAACCAAACGTTGACTTCTATTCCGCTTCTGTATACATTTCACTCGGCCTTGAAAGCGATTTGTTTACTCCGATTTTCGCAATCAGCCGTATGTCTGGCTGGACTGCACACATTATGGAACAATACGAAAACAACCGTCTAATCCGCCCTCGCGCTGATTACACTGGTCCTGTAAACAAGCATTTTGTTCCAATCGATCAACGATAATCTAGCCCTTGGGTCAAATGTGGTGAACTACCATCATGACGGGTATACTACTCGTTCATATGGTAGTTCTCCCTGTGTATGCTAGCTGATTTCTTGAAAATTCGGAAAATGAAATTTCATTATTTCGACAAAAATTCCTTTTACCACCTTTTCAACGAATATTGATACATGTAAACTCAAAAGTGGAAACTTAAACATTAATAGTCTGGAGTGATTTCTTTGTTCAAGAACCTGTCCCTACCAACATCTGGTGAAAAAGTAACAGTAGAAAACGGTAAATTAGTTGTTCCTAACAACCCAATTATTCCTTTCATTGAAGGTGACGGTACTGGCCCAGATATCTGGAATGCTTCTGTTCGCGCTTTGGATGCTGCTGTAGAAAAAGCATACAACGGTGAGAAGAAAATCGCTTGGTTCGAAGTATTTGCTGGCGAGAAAGCATTCAATCAATTTGGTGAATGGCTTCCACAAGATACACTGACTGCAATCAATGAGTACTTGATCGCAATCAAAGGTCCTTTGACTACTCCAGTTGGCGGCGGTATCCGCTCGATCAACGTTGCTCTTCGTCAAGAGTTAGACTTATATGCTTGCGTACGTCCTGTTCAATATTTCGAAGGTGTTCCATCCCCTGTAAAACACCCTGAGTTGACTGATATGACCATTTTCCGTGAGAACACAGAAGACATCTACGCAGGTGTAGAGTGGGCTGAAGGTTCTGCAGAAGTGAAAAAAATTATCGACTTCTTGCAAAATGAAATGGGCGTTAAGAAAATCCGTTTCCCTGAGACTTCTGGTATCGGTATCAAGCCTGTTTCTAAAGATGGTACGGAGCGCTTGGTTCGTGCAGCGATTGAGTACGCTATTGACAATAAACGCAAATCCGTTACCCTCGTACATAAAGGGAACATCATGAAATTTACAGAAGGTGCGTTCAAAAGCTGGGGTTACGCAGTGGCTGAAGCAGAATACGGAGATAAAGTATTCACATGGGCACAATACGATCGCATCAAAGCTGAAGGCGGAGACGCTGACAAAGCACAAAAAGAAGCAGAAGCAGCTGGCAAAATCATCGTGAAAGATGTTATCGCAGATGCGTTCTTGCAACAAATCTTGACTCGTCCAGCTGAGTACGATGTAGTAGCTACTCTTAACCTGAACGGTGACTACATCTCTGACGCATTGGCTGCTCAAGTAGGCGGTATCGGTATCGCTCCTGGTGCAAACATCAACTACTTGACAGGACATGCTATTTTCGAAGCAACTCATGGTACTGCTCCGAAATACGCTGGTCTTGACAAAGTGAACCCTTCTTCTGTTATTCTTTCTGGTGAAATGATGCTCCGTCACCTTGGCTGGAACGAAGCGGCTGACCTGATCATCAACTCCATGGAAAAAACGATCTCACAAAAAGAAGTAACATACGATTTCGCTCGTCTAATGGAGGGCGCAACTGAATTGAAATGCTCCGAGTTCGCAGACGCTCTCATTAAAAATATGTAATAGATAAAGCATCGCTATTGATAAAGCCTCGCTTTATCCATTAACTTTCCGGAGGGGAAATACCATGGCATTCACTCGTAAGAAAATTGCTGTTATCGGCAGCGGCTTCACTGGTGCAACAACTGCATTCATTCTTGCACAAAAAGAGTTGGGCGACATCGTGCTCGTTGACATCCCGCAATTAGAGAACCCAACAAAAGGAAAAGCACTTGATATGGAAGAATCGTCTCCTGTATTAGGCTTTGACGCTCGAATTAAGGGTACATCGAACTACGAAGACATCCAAGGTGCTGATATGGTTATCATCACTGCAGGTATCGCTCGTAAGCCTGGTATGTCCCGTGATGACTTGGTTAACACAAATGCTGGAATCATGCGCTCAGTAGCAGAGCAAGTAAAAACACATGCTCCGAACTCCATTGTACTTGTTCTCTCTAACCCTGTTGATGCTATGACTTACACGTTCTTCAAAACTTCCGGGTTCCCGAAAGAGCGCGTAATCGGTCAATCTGGTGTACTCGATACAGCTCGCTTCCGTACGTTCGTTGCGCAAGAATTGAACGTATCTGTTGAAGATGTAACTGGTTTCGTATTGGGTGGCCACGGGGATGACATGGTTCCACTTGTTCGTTACTCTTACGCTGGTGGTATCCCTCTCGAGAAGTTAATTCCACAAGATCGTTTGGATGCAATCGTTGAGCGCACCCGCAAAGGTGGCGGCGAAATCGTCAGCCTGCTTGGTAACGGCTCTGCTTACTATGCTCCAGCCGCTTCTCTTGTGCAAATGGCAGAAGCAATCTTGAAAGACAAAAAACGCATTTTACCTTCTATCGCTTACTTGGAAGGCGAATATGGCTACAGCGATTTGTACCTTGGCGTACCTACTCTCTTGGGTGCAAACGGCATCGAGAAAGTGTACGAACTCGAACTGCTTCCAGAAGAAAAAGTAGCGTTGGACAAATCTGCTGATGCAGTGCGCAACGTAATGAAGGTTCTCGTATAAATACGAAAATAATGTGAGGCGTCCCTTTTGTGAGGGGCGCCTTTTTTTCCTGAGCACACTATACAAATTCTTAACGGAAAAAAAACTTGTCACTATTTGTACGTTCTGGCAGACTTATACTAGGTAAGAATACTAGACTTGCATACACTAGGGATAGGGATGGAGAGAAAGGGGTCTTATTGGTGAGACAGCTAGAGAGAACAGGACGATACCTGCTATTATTTATTTTCATATTGGTTTTAGTAAGCGGATGCAGCTTGCAAGCTAGTCCTGAAGAAGTGGCACAAGCGAAGAAAGATTTTATTACAATGATTGACGATCTCAATAATGAAGCACCAAACGGAATCAAAGTGCTGCAGGAAATCCGTGACATGTACACGAAAGGTGAAATCAAACGCACCAAAGTTCAAAACACAATCTTGAATGGAATGGATATCAACGACAGAATTAAGGACGACATCGTTTCAGCGGGGATTCCACAAGAGATGGAACCAATTCGGGAAAGACTGATGACCGCTCTGGCCAAACGGAAAGACGGATATCAAATGTTGTTTGATGCTTACGATTTTAATGATCCTAGCCGTGAACCAGCTGCTGATGCAAAGATACAGGAAGCAATACAGGATTTCGTACAAATCCAGAAGGATGTAGCTCCATATCGTCAATAGGAGGAACTAAGAACCGTGACCAAAATTTTAGTTGTCGATGACGAAATCTCAATTTCCAAGTTGCTTCAATTTAATTTGGAAAAAGCCGGATATGAGTGCATTATGGCGCATGATGGTGCGCAGGCACTGGAGATGGCAAGGCAGGAAAAGCCGGATTTTATTATCCTGGATTTGATGCTGCCCAAAATTGATGGAATGGATGTTTGCAAAGCTTTGCGTCAGGAGCGAATCCAGACTCCCATCCTCATTTTGACAGCCAAAGACGATGAACTCGATAAAATTCTCGGGCTGGAGCTAGGGGCGGATGATTACATTACGAAACCGTTCAGCCCTCGTGAAGTGGTTGCCCGTGTGAAAGCAATTTTGCGACGGATTCATGCCATTCCACAGCTTACGGCTGAGGATGACAGTGTACTGATTCAGTTTGGACAAATTCGTCTCTACCCGGAGAAGTATGAAGTTTACCGGGGGGATGACAAAGTAGAGCTTACTCCCAAAGAATTTGAACTCTTGCAGCACCTTGCTTCCCATCAGGGGAGGGTTCTGACACGGGATCAATTGTTGAATGCCGTATGGAATTACGACTTCATTGGAGATTCTCGCATCGTGGATGTCCATATCAGTCATTTGCGTGAAAAGCTGGAAGAAGACACAAAAAATCCACGCTACATCAAAACCGTTCGTGGACTCGGTTATAAGCTGGAAGGGTAAGCTTACTTGCACCTGTGATAGCACAACGATTTGCTAGGAGGACACTTATGTACCGATTTCGCTTAAAGTTGAATCTTACTATACTCGGCCTTATTTCGGGCGTTCTCCTGTTAATGGGTATTTATTTTGCCAAAGTGTTGGAACAGTCGTATATGGAAACCCTCTCTGATTTATTAAACAAAGAGGCTCAATTGGTTTCGGAAGCGGTTCACGCTCCCGAAATTTTTTATAATCAGAGTGCTTTGCAGGAGCGGGTTCTCCGTTTTGCCCAGACGACCGAAGCCAGGCTTACGATTATCAACAACCAAGGCGGTGTGCTTCTGGACACCAATACCGATGCTGGACATATGAAAAATCACAGTGACCGTCCAGAATTTATTGCCGCATTGCAAGGCAACAGGGGAGAGGCCATTCGCTATAGTACCACATTAGGATTTGACATGATGTATATAGCAGTTCCCGTGATCCAGGATGGTAGGGTTGTGGGGGCTGTCAGGTCTGCGATGTCTGTGGAAAACATTGTGCAAGCGATTCATCAGATGTGGTACAGTCTGGCGACGGGGCTGTTGATCACACTGATTATCAGCTCGTTGGTAAGTGCACGAATTGCCCATGGCATCACGAGGCCCATTGAAGAAATCACCAGAGTGGCCCAGAGTATTACCCAGCGTCAGTATCAGAGTCGTGTCAAATTAAAAGCGAGTGATGAAATCGGGCAATTATCGGATGCGATTAACTTCATGGCATCCAGTTTGGAACAGCAAATGTATGAAATCTCCGAAAATCAGCAACGACTGTCCGGGGTACTCATCAACATGGTGAGCGGGGTTTTGTTCGTCTCCGAGCATCGCCGCATCATGCTTGTGAATCCAGCAGTCGAGCATCTGCTCGGCACTAGCAAGAGCGAGCTGGTCGGGAAACTTCACATTGAGGCTGGACGCAATTTCGGTCTTAGTCAGTATATTGACAAGTGTATTGATACAGGGGAAAGAGTTCGTCAAGAGGTGCATATTTACTATCCGGTCGAGCGAATCCTTGATGTCAATATTGCACCGTACATCAATGTCAGAGGGGAGGCCAAAGGGGTCGTTACTGTCCTTCACGACATTACAGAGATTCGACGGCTAGAAAAAATACGCAGTGAGTTCGTGGCGAATGTCTCCCATGAACTGCGAACACCGATTACCTCGATCAAAGGATTTACAGAAACACTGCTCGATGGAGCCATGCAGGACGAAGAATTATGCCGCAACTTTCTTCAAATTATTTATGACGAAAGTGAACGCTTGCATCGCCTCATCGTCGAAATTCTGGATTTGTCCAAAATCGAACAGAAGCGGTTGTCCCTGACACCTGCCCAGGTGAATGTGACACAGCTTGTAGAGGAAGTTGTGATACTCGTACAGGAACATATCATGAGAAAGAAGCATACCATTCTTCTGCCGCCTTGTGAGCCAATCGTGATTACGACAGACAAGGATTGTCTCCAGCAAATCCTGCTTAATCTCGTAGCCAACGCAGTGGCATACACACCTGAGGGTGGGCGTATCAGTCTGGAAATTAACAAACAGGATAAGAATATCCTCATCTCTGTGCACGATACAGGAATAGGCATTCCAGAAGCGGATCTGGCTCGCATTTTTGAACGGTTTTACCGAGTGGATAAAGCAAGATCAAGGGATTCTGGAGGTACTGGGCTGGGGCTTGCGATCGTCAAGCACCTGTGTGAGACCTTGCATGGTCGAATTGCCGTTCAGAGTGTAGAGGGAGAAGGGTCTACCTTCACTGTGACGATTCCCGTTACGATGACAGACTACCGTTAAGACGTGCTAAATCTTTACAAAAAGATAACATTTTATTAAAGAGGGGTACATATAAACCTTGTAAGATTGGTTACTATTGAAGGATTTATATGTATTCTTTGTAGAAAAAGCACATCGTTAGGGAGTTGTCATCAATGGGAGGGGGCATAAAACATGGCTAGGCATACGTTTGAAGTACAAGTAGACAGTCTTCATCGAAAACTTCTTTCAATGGGCGCTCTTGTCGAGGAAGCGATCCACAAAGCAATGAAAAGCTTGGTTGATCGCAATGCAGGGCTTGCTGAAGAGGTAATCAGCCACGACCAGGTAATCAATCAATTGGAACAAGAAATCGAGACAGGGTGCATGCAGGTAATTGCCTTGCAACAGCCGGTTGGCTCTGACCTACGGAGACTGGGAACCATGCTCAAACTGGTTACTGATCTGGAGCGGATGGGTGATCATGCCGTTGCCATTGCAAAAACAACTAGACGCTTGATGAGTGAACCGTATCCAAAACCGTTGATTGACTTGCCTGAAATGGCGAATCACGTAAAGGCAATGGTGCGAGACAGTTTGAATGCGTATGTTGCGAAGGATCAGCAACTGGCTGAGGAAGTTGCGATTCGTGATGATATTGTTGATAAATTGTACGCAAAGATCTTTTCTGATCTGATTAATCTGATGTCCAAACAGCAATCAGTCATCTCACAAGGTACTCATTTGTTGCTGGTTGCTCAATATTTGGAGCGGATTGCGGATCATGTCACGAATATTTGTGAACGGATCATCTATCTGGATACAGGCAAATTAACGGACCTAAACAAATAAACGGTCATGACCGTTTATTTGCTGACCGCGAGCGGTCACATCAACCTTCATGAAAAACGTCGAGACGTTTTTCACAGAAAAAGTGGATGTTCAAAAAGAGAAAAATAGGCTAACCGTTACGGGGACGCCTATTTTGTGTTACTTTACCGTTTTTTTTGTTTGATCCCAAATCGGGATTGGGTATTATAAAGAATAAGGTAGGACAAACAAGGTACGGGTCAAAAAGGGGGAGAACCCGGTGGAAGAAAGAGATCTTCTTCATCCGGACTATTTTATTAACCGGGAACTAAGTTGGTTAGCGTTCAATGCTCGTGTATTGGAAGAAGCACTTGATGAATCAAATCCTGTGATGGAACGCTTAAAGTTCCTGGCAATTGTTTCATCGAATTTGGATGAGTTTTTCATGGTTCGGGTAGCTGGATTAAAAGATCAGGTAAAAGCCAATTTCAGCAAGCCGAACTCATCGGGTCATACAGCCAAAGAACAGCTACGAATGATTAATTCCCGGGCTCATCAAATGGTAGAGAGACAGTATCAGCTCTTCAATGAAGAAATCTTACCGTTACTCTCAAAAGAGGGCATTTATTTCTTACGTGCAGAAGACTTGTCAGCTGAACAGGAAGCCTTTTTGAGCAATTATTTTGATTATCATATTTATCCGGTACTGACACCACTCGCTGTTGACCAGAGCAGGCCGTTTCCTCTGTTGCTCAATAAAAGTCTGAATCTGGCCGTCATGCTTGAGCGAAAGAAAGCAAAATCGAGCAAAAAAGTATTTGCCGTTGTTCAGGTTCCTTCGGTTCTATCTCGGTATATTGAGCTTCCTGGTGAACGAGGTCGAGATTTCATCCTTCTGGAGGATGTCATCAAGATGTACAGCAATCGCCTGTTCAAAGGGAATGAGGTTTGCTCCGTATATCCATTCCGCATCACTCGTAATGCAGACATGACGCTGGATGAAGAGGGCGCAGAGGATTTGCTGAAAGAAATCGAAAAAGAGTTGAAGAAGCGAAAATGGGGAGCTGCCATCCGTTTAGAGATAGACGGCAGAATGGATTCCGATGTACGCCTGATCCTGCAAGAGGCAATGGAAATTCATCCACGGGATATCTATGCGATCAATGGGCCGCTTGATTTGACCAAATTTATGAGCTTTACACAACTTTCTGGATACGATCATTTACGAAACGAAACGAATGTTCCACAGCCACCTGCTGATTTAATTGGAGAGGACGATATTTACGAGGCGATTGCCGAGCGTGATATTATGGTTCACTTGCCTTTTGAATCGTTCGACTGTGTTGTTGACTTTGTTACCAAAGCAGCAGAAGATCCGAATGTGCTGGCAATCAAACAGACTTTGTATCGAGTCAGTGGTGATTCACCCATTGTAAAGGCCTTGGCTATGGCTGCCGAGAATGGCAAGCAGGTAACGGTACTTGTGGAACTGAAGGCACGGTTTGACGAAGAAAACAACATTCATTGGGCAAGACAGCTCGAAAAGTCAGGATGCCAGGTCATCTACGGACTGGTTGGTCTGAAAACCCATTGCAAAATCACACTGGTTGTGCGAAAAGAAGGCGATGATATTCGCCGATATGTGCATTTAAGTACGGGAAATTACAACAACAGCACCGCACGCCTGTATACGGACATTGGGATTTTCACAAGCAATTCGGACTTTGGGGTCGATGCATCGGCATTATTCAATGATTTATCCGGTTATTCCGAACCACCAGAGTGGCGTAAGCTGGAGGCCGCACCCAAAGGACTTCGACGCAAGTTCCGTGAGATGATCCGTCGTGAAATCGAAAAGCATACACCTGACAATCCTGGAAGAATCATCGCCAAAATGAACTCGTTAACAGATGAAAAGATCATTGCCACGCTGTATGAGGCGTCATGTGCAGGGGTGCAGATTGATCTGATCGTCCGGGGCATTTGTTGTCTTCGACCGGGAATTCCGGGAGTCAGTGAAAATATTCAAGTACGAAGCATCATTGACCGCTTTTTGGAACATAGTCGCATCTTCTATTTTGGCAACGGTGGAAAGCCGGAAGTCTATTTATCAAGTGCAGACTGGATGACGCGAAATCTTGATCGCCGGGTAGAGCTTCTCTTCCCGATCGAAAAGGCTGATCTGGTGAGAAGGGTTACAGATATCCTGCATGTGTATTTACGGGACAACACCAAATCGAGATTGCTTGATTCCACGGGAACCTATCATCGGATTTTGCCCAAAGCGGGAGAAGAACGAGTAAACAGCCAAACGCGTTTTGTGGAGCAAGTTTTGCAGGTAGTCGAACAAAAACGAATGGAAAAATTCGCAGCACCATACAAGCCAGCAGAAGAGTGGGTCATGTAGCCCACTCTTTTCTTATTTTTTCTGCTTTCAATGCTCATACTAATGCGGGAGGTGATACCTGATATGATTGGATTGTTGGCTTCTGCGTTACTTCTTTTAGCACAACCTGCTATACCGGAAAATGAGTGGTTGCGAATCGAATTCCAGGGAGAAACCGCAGCGCAATTGCAGCGAAGCGATATTACGATGCCTGAACTTGGAATGCCTCATATCAATGATCTCCAACTGAATATATGGATAAATGAGGTGAGCAGAAAGCTTTCGTTAGAGCCTCGTAATGCAGTGATAGAGGAAAACGGACGAATTATTGCCGAGCAAAAGGGCAGAAGAATAATGACGGAAAAGCTGCAGTCTGCGGTTATGGATTATTACCTGGGTCAGGGAAACAGAATCGTTCAGGCTCCGGTTGTAACGGTTAATCCCAAAGTCGATAAGCAATTATTGCAGCTCTTATCAGCAAAGCGCATTGGCTATTATGTCACCTATTATAAATCGTTTAATGTGAATCGATCTCATAATATTGACTTGGCAACAAAAGCCCTCAACAGCTATGTTGTGTTTCCAGGAGAGACGTTTTCGTTTAACCAGGCAGTAGGCAAACGGACAGTCGCCAAAGGATACAAACCAGCAAAAATTATTGTCAGAGGCGAGTACTCAGAAGGGATCGGCGGGGGGATCTGCCAGGTATCATCCACGCTTTTTAATGCTGTTGATCGGGCAGGGCTCAAAATCGTCAATCGTTATTCTCATAGCAGAGAGGTTCCGTATGTACCACCAGGCCGTGATGCTACGGTGAGCTGGGGAGGGCCAGACTTCCGCTTCCGCAACGAGTACCCCTACCCGATATTGATTCGGGCAAGTTCACATCATGGGCAAATGCTCGTCACCATTTACTCTTTTACCGAGCTGGAGTATGAACCACGAATGGTGCCAAGCGCTTCAAAAGTCATTCCTGAAGAGGAAGAAATCGAACTATCTGGAGAAATCAGGAATACAGTAGAGTAAGAAAAAAGAGGCGAGAGTTGTTGCTCCCGCCTCTTTCTTATGGTATTTTTTACAGTTTCGAAATCCAGTATATGACTCTGCCGACAATGTAGCCGATCACGATAACCCAGCCAATTTTTCCCCAGACACTTAATCCTTTGATGTATTCACGAATTGTTTTGCGCTTCGGTGGCCACTGATCCATTCGACGTGTCTCCTTTCGTAGGTACGTTGTAACGAATAAACAGGTAGATACCTGCAAGGATGATGGCACCACCAATATACTGAGGAATTGTCACGATTTCACCGAGGATGAAGTAGGCCAGGATGGAAGTCCCGATTGGTTCACCCAAAATGCTCATCGAGATCGTGGAGGTGTTCAACCATTTGATTACCCAGTTGAAAATGGTGTGGCCCAAGAGCGTAGGAATCAATGCGAGACAAAAGAACCAGCCCCAGTCGCTCCACGGATATCCAACCAGAGGATACGCCATAACCAGGTCGTAGATCAACAAGAATATACTGCAAGTGCTATACACCAAAAGAGTATAAGTAAGCATCGTAATTTCCTTGCGGATGTGTTGGCCAATCAGCCAGTACGCAGTTACTGTACCCGCACCTAACAGAGCGAGGATATCACCGAATAAAGCGTCTCCTCCAACCTGGAAGTCCCCCCATCCGATAACGAAGCTCCCCAGAATGGCGATCAATCCCCCGACAATCCCAAGGAAACTGACCTTTTCCTTGAAAAAGAAATAGCCTCCGACGAATGCAAACAGTGGTTGGAGCGTAACGAGAACGGTAGAGCTTGCTACAGAAGTAAAACGAAGTGATTCGAACCACAGCACGAAATGGCTTGCCAGGAAAAGTCCCGATAAACTGATCAACATCCACTGCT
The DNA here is from genome assembly GCF_049846925.1 of Brevibacillus nigriterrae. Lineage (NCBI taxonomy): Bacteria > Bacillati > Bacillota > Bacilli > Caryophanales > Paenibacillaceae > Brevibacillus > Brevibacillus nigriterrae. The sequence goes on along the minus strand of NZ_JBNCMT010000002.1, from coordinate 98,635 downwards.
TCCAGTTCAGACGACCAATTTCAGGGAAGACTCCTTTGGAAAAAAAGAGAAAGGGAATCGTCAACAGAACAGAAAAAATGAGTCGATAGGTGGCGATAATTGCAGGTGGTGCTGATGCCAATTTCACGAAAATCGCTGAGGTAGATACAGCGAGTACTCCGATGAGCAGTGCCAGATAAGGTGGTAGTATTGGTCTGTCCATATCAACTGATGTCCTCCACGTTTGACTGAAAATTATTTATATTTGTCTATTGTACATACCTTTTGTCGAAACCTCAATTCTTATGATGCATTTGCCATTTTGCTACGGCAGACAAGCCTATGGTATGATGGAAGTTAGCGAAAGTAAGAGAGGGAGCGGAACCATGAGCCATTTTATATTGATTGACGGTAACAGTATTGCCAATCGTGCGTTTTACGCATTGCCTCTTTTGTCCACCAAACAAGGATTACATACGAATGCCGTTTTAGGCTTTACCACCATGCTGTTAAAGGTCATTGAGGAAATGAAACCCACTCATCTGCTGGTTGCATTTGATGCAGGCAAGATTGTGTTTCGTCATGCAGAATTTACCGAATACAAAGGGAAGCGTACCAAAACTCCACCTGAACTGTCGGAGCAATTTCCGCTGATTCGGGAGCTGTTGGATTCTTTCTCCATTCAGCGTTTTGAGCTGGAAGGATATGAAGCGGACGATATTATTGGAACGATGACGCTGCGAGCAGAGCAAAACGGCTGGAAAACGACTGTAATCACGGGAGACAAAGACATGCTCCAGCTTGTTTCCGACCAGGTGAACGTAGCCCTTACCCGCAAAGGCGTAAGTGAAATTGAACTATATACAACGCAGGAAATTCAGGAGAAGTATGGCCTGACACCGCTGCAAATTATCGATCTCAAGGGCTTGATGGGTGATACCTCTGACAATATTCCAGGGGTTCCCGGTGTCGGCGAGAAAACGGCGCTCAAGCTTCTGCATGAGTATGGCTCTGTAGAGGAAGTGTTGGCTAATGTTGAAAACATCTCGGGCAAGAAGCTGCAAGAAAATCTCAGAGGGAATGTCGAACAGGCAAAACTAAGCAAGTCACTGGCGACCATTTTGCGAGATGCACCGGTAGAAGTTGACCCGAAAGATGCTGAATACACAGGTTATAACGGGCAAGCGCTGGTGGAGTTTTTCAAACGAATGGAATTCAAGTCACTCATTTCAAAAATCAAAGTTGATACAGTGAGCGCGGACGGAACGGGGGAGCAGAAAGAAGAGGTTGCCTTTTCCTTCGACGTAGTAGAGAGTGAGCACATCACTGCATTTACAGAAAAATTAACTTCGCCGATGGCTCTCTATGTTGAGTTTGACGGGACTAACTACCACCATTCTCCTTTGTTAGGCTTTGGTCTTGCCAATGAATCGCAATCGTTCTTTGTGCCATATGAAGTGGCGAAGGAATGGGCTGAATTCAAGACATGGCTTTCTAATCCAGCACAGGAAAAGTGGGTATTCGATGGAAAGCGTGATTACGTCGGCCTGAACTGGCACGGATTTACGATTGAAGGAATCTCCTTTGACGGTTATTTGGCTTCGTATCTCCTGAATGCTACAGAAAGTGACCCTGCCTTGCATGACGTTGCCGCACAATATGCCTCTGTACAAGTCGCATCGGATGATGATTTGTATGGAAAAGGTGCCAAACGGATGATTCCGGAAATGGCACTGGTAAGTGAGCACGTGGCTCGTAAGGCAAAAGCAGTCTGGGAGAGCGTCTTTGTGATGAAAGAGCAGATGAACGAGCAGCAGCTTGGCGATTTGCTTTCCCAAATCGAAGAACCGCTCAGTCTGGTATTGGCGAAAATGGAATTTACCGGGGTCAAGGTAGATGGCGAGCGACTGAACGAAATGGGCGTGTCTCTTGATCAGCAATTAGAGGAACTGACCCAAAAAATCCATACCCTGGCCGGACAAGAGTTTAACATCAATTCGCCAAAGCAACTTGGTGAAATCTTGTATGAAAAACTCGATCTGCCTGTTCTCAAGAAGACCAAGACAGGTCCATCAACCAGTGCCGATGTATTGGAAAAACTGGCACCGTACCACCCGATTATTGATACGATTTTGCACTTCAGACAGCTAGGGAAGCTGCGTTCCACCTATATTGAAGGTTTATTGAAAGAAATTCATCCGAAAACGAGCAAAATCCATACGCTGTTCAATCAAGCAACGACGGCGACAGGGCGTCTCAGCAGCACAGAGCCTAACTTGCAAAACATCCCGATCCGTCTAGAGGAAGGGCGCAAAATACGAGAGGCGTTCATTCCGTCAGAACAAGGCTGGTACATGCTGGCAGCAGACTATTCACAGATCGAACTGCGTATCCTGGCGCATATTTCCCAAGACGAGAACCTGATCGATGCTTTCCAAAAAGGCATGGACATTCATACGAGAACAGCCATGGATGTTTTTGGAGTGAATGAACAGGACGTAACTTCACTCATGCGCCGTCAGGCAAAGGCCGTCAACTTCGGAATTGTCTATGGGATCAGCGACTATGGTCTGTCGCAAAACCTGAATATTACACGGAAAGACGCAGGGGAGTTCATCAATCGATATTTTGATGTTTTCTCTGGCGTCAAGCGATATATGGAAGTCATTGTGGAGCAGGCCAAGAAAGATGGTTATGTGACCACCTTACTGCATCGCAGACGCTATCTGCCAGACATTCGCAGCAGCAATTTCAATTTGCGCTCCTTTGCAGAAAGAACAGCGATGAATACACCGATTCAAGGGACTGCTGCAGACATTATCAAGCTTGCGATGATCCGTATGATGGAGCGATTGGAACAGGAGAAACTGAGAAGTCGCATGCTTTTACAGGTACACGATGAATTGGTGTTTGAGGTTCCCGAAGACGAGCTTGCGATCATGCAGCGAATCGTTCCGGAAGTAATGGAGCAAGCCTTACAACTAGACGTGCCGCTCAAAGTGGACGTTCATTATGGACGCACTTGGTACGACGCCAAATAGGAGGATCAGCATGCCTGAATTGCCAGAGGTTGAGACGGTCGTCAGGACGTTGGGAAAACTGGTTATCGGCAAGACGATTGCTCGGGTGAGTGTGTTCTTGCCACGGATTATCAGACGCCCGGACGACATCGAAGTATTCAAACAACAGCTTGTCGGACAAACCATCCACAAAATCGAGCGGCGGGCAAAATTCATCAAGTTCATTCTCGATTACGATGTGCTGGTTTCTCATTTGCGCATGGAAGGCCGATACGGGGTGTTCGAAGCGGATGATGAGGTAGAAAAGCATACCCATGTGATCTTTCATTTTACAGATGGCACTGATTTGCGCTACAAGGATGTGCGTCAATTTGGTACCATGGACATTTTGCCGCTCGGAGAAGAATCACAGCATGAGCCGTTGAAAAAGTTGGGCCCTGAGCCACTCGATGAGACGTTTACGGTAGCCCTTTTCAAGAAGATGCTGCAGGGCAAAACAACCAAAATCAAGCCGCTTTTGCTTAATCAGGAATTTTTGGTTGGTTTGGGGAATATTTATGTGGACGAGGCCTTGTTTCGCAGTCGAATCCATCCGGAGAAAATTGCTGGCGAGCTAACGTCAAGGCAGATTACCCGCCTTCATGAAAGCATCGTCTCCACACTGCAGGAAGCGATTGAACAAGGGGGAAGCTCGGTTAAATCGTACGTAAACGGTCAAGGCGAAATGGGGATGTTCCAGCAGTCGCTGAATGTCTATGGACGGAAGGGCGAAGCGTGTCCGGTTTGTCATACGGAGATCGTACGCTTCGTCGTCGGTGGACGTGGAACGCATATATGTCCCAAATGCCAAAAAGAGTAATGGGGTGAGAATGTGATTATCGGATTAACGGGTGGTATAGCCAGTGGAAAAAGCACGGTTTCGGCGCTGCTCAAGGAACGCAGGATCCCGGTTGTTGACGCTGACGTGATTGCCCGTGAAGTAGTCGAGCCGGGGAAGAGTGCCTACCAGCAAATTGTCGATGCTTTCGGGAGTAGCATTCTGTTGCCCACTGGAGAGATTGATCGGAAGGCACTGGGGGAGATCGTTTTTTCGGACGAGCGGCAAAGACAGGTTCTCAACGGAATTGTCCATCCACAAGTGCGCAAGGAAATGACCAGACAGGCGAAGGAAGCTTCACAGAGTGGACATGAGCTCGTCGTGATGGATATTCCTCTCCTGTTTGAAAGCAAGCTGCAATACATGGTGGACAAAATTGTTCTCGTTTATGTCCCAAGTGATTTGCAACTGATCCGTTTAATGGAAAGAGACAAGATTGACGAAGAACAAGCACAAAAGCGCATCAAATCTCAGTTTCCGATAGAGACAAAAAAGAACGAGGCTGACTTCATCATTGACAACTCTGGTACTCGTGAAGAGACAAAAGTGCAGGTTGATCAATTGCTGGTTACCTTGCGAGCGGAGTTGAAGCAATGAAGTGGAAGCCCACAGCAATTCTCTTAACCATTTTGATGGGTGTGTTTTTGCTGATTAATTCTCCATTTGTTTGGAAGTTGATGTATCCCATCAAGTTTGAGGCTGAAATACAGGAAGCTGCAAAGCGGTTTTCTGTCGACCCTTTACTCGTACTGGCGATCATCCGAACAGAGAGTAACTTTGACCATAGCCAGTCCTCCAAAAAAGGTGCCATTGGATTGATGCAGGTCATGCCTCAGACGGCAAGCTGGGTTATCTCTCAAGCCGGGTTTGAATCTTCGTCGGAAGAGTATTTGGACGAGCCAAAGGTAAACATTGATATCGGCACATGGTACCTGGCGCATTTGTTAAAGCAGTACAACGGAAATGTCGTGCTCTCGCTCGCTGCCTATAACGCTGGGCCTGGGAATGTGAACACTTGGGTGAAGGACCAACGCTGGGACGGGACAAAAGAGTCCATTGACGACATCCCTTATGGTGAGACCCGGCATTATGTGCAGCGAGTTCTTTATTACCATGAACGCTACAACAAGGTTTATGGGACAAATTTTGCAGAAAGTGACAAACAGTCACAATAAAACGACCTATACAGTAAGCTTTCGGAAAAAAGAAGTTTACTGCTTATAGGTCTTTTTTTTGTGTAAAAAACGTTGTGTGACAAGGGGTGGCAGCTATTTTGTCTATTCTGTGAAAAAGTCCAAATATTTATTTTTTAGTAAAACACATTGAAAAATGTGACATACTTATTATAATAGAGTTAAGTGATAAAGGGTAACTTATTTGCTGAGAGGGGCGTCAATATGACAATCAAAATCGGAATTAATGGATTCGGACGAATTGGGCGTATGGTATTCCGACGGGCTATCCAAGACCCCAATATGGAAGTAGTAGCCATCAACGCGAGTTATCCTCCGGAGACATTGGCACATCTGTTAAAGCACGATACCATACATGGACGGATTAACAATAAAATTGAAGTAGTAGGCAACAAAATTTTGGTAGATGGCAAACCAACTGTCGTGCTGTCTGATCGTGACCCATTGAAATTGCCATGGGGAGAACTTGGCGTAGAAATCGTAGTAGAAGCAACAGGTAAGTTCAAGGATCATGAAGGCGCTTCCAAACACTTGCAAAGCGGTGCGAAAAAAGTTGTAATCACTGCTCCAGGTAAAGACGAAGATGCAACGATCGTAATGGGCGTAAACGAAGGTATTTACGATCATGCGAAACACCATATCGTATCAAATGCATCTTGCACAACCAACTGCTTGGCACCAGTGGCAAAAGTTTTGCACGAAGCATTCAACATTGAGCAGGGCTTGATGACAACCATTCACTCTTACACCAACGACCAGAAAAATCTGGACAACCCACATAAAGACTTGCGCCGTTCCCGTGCATGTGGTCAATCGATCATCCCTACCACTACAGGAGCAGCACGCGCGGTAGGTAAAGTACTTCCTGAGTTGAACGGACGTCTGAATGGTTTCTCCCTTCGAGTGCCTACGCCAAACGTATCAGTAGTTGACCTGGTAGTAAACGTAAGCAAGAGCGTTACCTTGGAAGAGGTAAACCGAGTGTTGAAAGAAGCGGCTGAAGGTTCTATGAAAGGGTACATTGAGTACACCGAAGAACCGCTTGTATCCAGCGACTTCAATGGAAATGACAGCTCATCCATTATTGACGGATTATCCACACTTGTAATGGGTGACAAGCAGATTAAAGTTCTTGCTTGGTATGACAATGAGTGGGGCTATTCCTGCCGGGTAGTTGACCTCGTTCGTCACGTATCTGAAATGCAAAACAGCACGAAGGAAGTAGCGGCTGCCGCTTCTCGTGCCTAATATAAGCACGATATAAGTTTCTTGTTCATGAGCCTTCTGATCAGTTGATCAGGAGGCTTTTTGTCTTTCATTGGAAGATTTAGTACAATAGGAATTGTGTACCAAAATATGGGTTGTGCAAGATTTCAATTTGTCTTGCGAGCAAGGGAGAGGTGTAATTTGGCTAAGATGAAAAAGAGACAAGCCAAGGGAATCAGTTTAGCACTGGTTTTTGCTTTGAGTGGGGGACTTGTTCCCGTATCATTGGATCAGACTCCAATCGCCTACGCAGCAACTGCTGCTAAACAATCCGATTTGACTCGTGAAGAGGCGTTGAAGAAAGTGGCTGAGCTGATCAAGATTCCAGTCGGAGCAACTCTGGAAAACTTGAGATATGAGGAGGCACATCCACGCTGGGGCAACAATTTTGCTACATGGAATTTCGGCTGGCGCGGTAAAGATGAGCAATCGATCAGTGTGACATTGGAGGCAAAAACAGGAACACTGATTAATTACCACATTTGGTATCGCAATGACAATGCAGAAAAGGGCGGAACAAAGTTATCGGAAAAAGAGACACACAAGATTGCCCTTGATTTCCTCGAAAAAGTAGCTCCTGATGTTGCAGGAAAATTGTCAGAACCAAATGAATTCACTGGATCAGATTCCTATTGGTTAAATGGCTTGGAACAACAGAATGTACATTTTACTCGTATCGAAAACAAGATTCCATTCCTAGAGAATAGCATCGATGTTGTCATCAATTCCAAGAAGGAAGTAGTCGGTTTCCAACGCAGATGGACGGATGAGAAACTGCCAGAAGCTACAGCAAAAGTCACCAAAGAGCAGGGAGAAAAGCTTCTGGATGAGATGGTGAAGCCTTCACTGAGCTTTATTCGCATCAACGATTACATTGGCCGATATGGTCAAAATCCCAACAAGTATTCGCTGGTCTATCAATACGGAGCAAGTGATCCGATTATGGTCGATGCCAATTCGGGAAGTGCCTTGACCCCGAGTGGCGTAGAGTTCAAAACGGCGAAACAAATTACCCCACTGGGCGATACGAGTCGACCAGTCAAGCCAAAAGGAGCTAAAATTTCCAAACAGGAAGCACAAAAAATTGCAGAAGAGTGGATCAAGAAAATACCGGGTAAATACCAGTCAGCAGGAAGCAATGGTGGTGGAGCGTCCAGTGATGAGAGCGGAGTGACGATCCGTGACTGGTCATTCCAATTTATACCTGAGAATTCAACTGAAAAAAGAGACCGTGGCATCGAATTAAGAATTAACGAGTATGGAGAGTTCGTAGGTTTTACAAATGAAGCAAAGAATGATGTGATTTTTGGGGAAAGCTCTTCCCATATTGAAAATCCAATCTCCTGGAAAGTTGCTGAACAAAATGCGACTGCTCTTATCAAAAACCTTTATTCCGACCGCTTGGGAGACATCTATGCGATGGATCAGGAACCATCTGCTGAAATGCAAAAACAGATGTTTAAAGATGGGGAGAGAGCATATTCCATTCGCTTTGGGTGGCTGCATAAAGGAATTCCGGTAGAGGATCAGAGTATGTCTGTAGAAATTGATCCTCGTGACGGAGAACCGGTTCAATTGCACACGGGACGGGAAGGAGCTCAAGCACCTGAGGGAAATACTAACCCGTCAATCGATGCCAAGCAAGCAGTCGAAGTAGAGGGCAAAGAGAAAAAGGTGATGCTTACGTACTTCCAGGCTGGCTTCAATTATCGATACGGAGGTCCAGTAGAAAGTACAGCGCCAATTCTGGTCTATCGTTATGTTGGAGATACAGGGGTAGTAGATGCGAATACGGGCAAATGGATCAACTTCAATGAGCTGCAAAAACTGCAAAAGTCCCCGGAAGATTTGGCCAGTCACCCGCAGTCTGACGCTCTCTCTTTTGCAATCGAGCATAGCATTTTGCAAGTAACAGACGGAAAGGTTGAGCCTGATCGAGTGGTGACCAGAGGTGAATTTGTTTCAGCACTGGTTAAAATGACCAACCGAATTGAATTCCACCACCGTTACCGAAATGATTGGGATGAAGAAACAGCAGAGATTCAGTTTGCGGATGTACCTCTGAAGCATCCGTACTATGGGTTTATCCAGCAAGCTGTACAAATGGGGTTAATTGAGAATAGCAAAGGGCAATTCCAGCCTGACCAACCGATGACTCGATTGCAAGCAGCCGAGCTGATTGTCAATTTTGTCGGGTATAAGCCTTTATTGGAAAACAAAGAGATTTTTGCCAATCATTTTGCAGACGTGGATGCCAAAAGTGCCCCTGCCGCAGTGATTGCAAGCTCATTAGGTCTCATTCAACCGAAGTCGGCCAAAGAATTCCAGCCTTCCGAGCCGCTTACGAGAGCGGAGTTGGCCCAACTGTATAGTCAATTAATCAAAAAATTCGGTAGTGAATAGTAAAAACCCCCTCCTTCCGCAAATGCCGGAAGTGAGGGGGTTTCGGGTATTATTGACTTGCCGCTTGTTTTACAGAGAAAAGCTCTTCATCTTCGAATCCAATGATGTGCATTCGCAATTCTTCTTTCAGATCAATCTCATAGGGTAAGCGAATATCATTTCCACGGCCGTCTTTTAGAATACGTACTGTCGGACGATGACAGTAGTCAGGATCGATTTTACAGATGACGCCTGTTTCTCCTGTGTTCAGCACGACTCCGCTACCAAGCGGGAAGATGGCAATGTGGCGGCGGAACGCATCAATTAGGTGATGGGAGAAGAGATGGCCTCCTGAACCGAGCAGATACTCCAAGGCATCCTGTGGCATAAACCGTCTGCGCCACGGTCTTGGGGTAGTCAGCGAGTCGTATACATCACAGATTCCTACGATTTGAGCGTACTCATGAATCTGGTTTTTCTTCAGCCCCTGCGGATAACCGCTGCCGTCCAGTCGCTCATGATGCTGAAGGGCTACATGGGCAGACAGAAGAGAGAGGTCGTGCTGTTTACGAAGGATGTTGAACCCATTCATCGAATGCTGTTTACTGATTTCAATTTCTTCTTGCGTCCAGCGAGTATTTTTGTCCAGCAGTTCTTTTGGAAGATCAATTTTGCCGATATCATGAAGGAGTGCACCGATACCGAGCTCAGTCAGTTGCTGTCTGTTGTAGCCAAGCGACATGCCGATCGCTGTAGACAAGACTGCAACGTTGACCGAGTGATGATACATACCACCAGAGTGCTGTGAGATACTCGAGAGATGAGAAAGAATTTCCTCATTACCCATAATATCGCCTAAGATGGCATGGAAGACTTGCTGAAAGTGCATTCCCATATCTTTGACGGAGACACGACGGGCAATTTTGTTAGTATTGGTGATCTGTTTCACCGTTTTTTGAATTGTTTCTATGGCAGCTTGACGGGTTTGTGGTTTAATGACATCGCGAACAATAATATCAGAAGTACGATCGTCTTCAATAAAGATCGAATCAACTCTACTTTTCAAAAGACCCTGGATCAGTCTATCATTTAAAACCATACCTGCGCCAAGCAGTACCTTGCCATCAGGGGTATAGAGCGTTTTAGCCAATTTCATTCCAGTTCGGACTTGTCCGATTGTAAGTAAGCGCATTACAAGCCCTCCTCGCTTTGGTGGTACTCTTATTGTAGAAGTTTCCAGAAATAAAGAGAATAGGTAGAAGGATTTGACTTGACTAGGAATATAAGATGAGGGAGACTGAAACAAAGTATTGACTTTACTGGAGCTGATGGTATATGTTGTGTCCGTTTTGTGAATATAATGGGACTAGAGTCCTGGATTCGAGACCGTTTAACAACAATCGGTCGATTCGCCGCAGAAGAGAATGTGAGGAATGCGGGCGGAGATTTACCACTTTTGAAGTGATCGAAGAGACGCCACTCTTGATCATCAAGAAGGATGGAACCCGTGAAGAATTCAGCAGAGACAAAATTCTTCGTGGATTGATTCGTGCGTGTGAGAAGCGCCCTGTTTCACTGGAAGCTTTGGAAAATCTGGTAAATGAAATTGAAAAAGAACTGAAGGCCTTGGCAAAATCAGAAATCCCGAGCAAAGATGTGGGAGAAATGGTAATGGAGCGGTTATACTACGTAGACGAAGTGGCTTATGTGCGCTTTGCGTCAGTGTACCGTCAGTTCCGTGATATCAACGTATTCATGCGTGAACTGGAAGAGCTGCTGGGACAAGCCCGCAGCCACCCGCACAAATTCTCCAACATCAAGGGAGGGCCTGAAGAAGAATGATGAAACGAATGCTGTCTGTATGGTTATTTAGCACCTTAGTAATCCTCGGCGGATGTTACCAGCATGGACAGCAAGCGGTTGATCAAACGAACTTTGGCGTACAGAAGCATGAATTCAAGTTTTTGCAGAAAAGAGAACAGACAACACCCAGAGGATCAGGTGAATTGGTCATAGGCTCCCTTGAGCGCATGCCATCATTTGATCCATTTGGCGTTTCCAAAAAAGAGGCTTTCCTCAATCCTTACGAGTTGATTGGCTACCGGGGGCTATTGTCTTATAACGACCAACAATTGATTGTCCCGAACCTGGCATCCGGGTATCGTGTTATCAACCCGCAGAAAGGAAAACCAATCGTTGAGCTGATTCTTCCCCCTGGCTTACGCTGGTCGGATGGGAGAGAAGTGACTACGGCAGACATCGTCTTTACCTACCAGACGTATGCAAGACCCGATTACTACGGTATTTGGCGTAAACAGATGCATTTGGTTCAGGGAGTTTCTCCGTTCCGAAGCGGCAAATCTGCAACGATTTCGGGAATTACTCAGGATGCCAGCAAGCGGATGGTTCGCATCACTCTGGAGCGCAATCAGATTGGATTTATGACTGCTTTGACGGCTCCTCTGCTACCAAAGCATCAATTAGCGGGGAAGACAGTAGACCAAATACATAATCTGTCTGAGTCAGGGCGGATCATCGGAGCAGGCCCGTTTATCATAAAAGAAATGAAATCGGATGAGTGGAAATTAGCTCCCAATCCTTATTTTGCGAAAGGGACACCGAGGCTAAAAGCAATTCGCATCGTTCGGGAAGGTGCAGCGACGGCAGGCCCTGACACGCTTCAGGGAAAGATTCATTGGAGTGGCGTCTCTCCATCCTTTGCGCAATCATTGTCAGGGCAAGATGCCGCAAAAGCCTCACTCAAATCAGCACCAGGAAATGGTTATACAATCCTTGGGTTTAATTTACAAAGTAAAAAGGTGAGTGATCTGTCCATTCGTCTGGCTCTGGCACAAGCCCTTTCGACTGAGCAAATTGTTCCCGACACCTACCAACCAATCGTTGAACAGGTGAAAAGCATATTGCCGCAGGCTTCCTTTGCCTATCATGCAGGGCAATTTCCTTCCAATCAGGTGAAGGAGGCACGCAAGACACTTGCAGCCAAGGGATACACCAAGGAAAGTCCACTTACGCTTGTACTCACGTATCCGTGTGACAGTGAGTTTCGCACGCAGCTTGTAGAGAAAATGAAGATGGCATGGGCTGATTTACCCATCCAGCTTACGCTAAAGCCGTTGCCACACGATCAGTTCGTCTCCTATCTTTTTGGGGGCAGTCCCACGGATTTGTATGTATACTCCTGGCGTTATGCAGACGATCCTGGCGAACTGCAAGCATTGTTTCACAGCAAGGAGAAGGTAGGCGAATTAGGGCTAAATGCCTCCCGCTATGAGAGTGCCAGTGCTGACAAGCTGCTGGAGAGAGGTCAGCTATTTCTTGATTCCAAGGAACGCAAAGCGATTTTTACCAACTGGCAACAAAGGGTTGCGGCTGACTTGCCCATCCTTCCTCTTGTGCAAATCAACCAGTTGTACTATGTTTCATCCCATGTAAAAGGAATCGAGGAGCCGCTTGGTCACAATCCCTTTGCCAGCATCCATACCTGGTGGGTAGAATGAATTGATTTTGGATTCTTCCATTCGCTTCCCTACTTCCCCTCTCCCAAGAATGGTATAATAAGAGTTACGATACCCGTTCAGGAAGGACTTAACTAGGATGCGAGTTGTATGGAACGAGCTTACTCCCAATGATCGTTATATGGTGCGTACCATTCGACCAGTCAGTTTCGCCGAGATGGGCTTTGTCGCTCATCTCTATCTGCCGTTAATCGGGACAACCTCTTACTCTCTCTATCAATTTTTTGTGCACGACGTACAGGAAATGAGCGGGGCGGTAGCAGAGGGAACGCATCGCAGTCTGATGGGAGTTACCTCCCTTTCACTGGACCGTCTGCTTTCTGCACGGGAACGTCTGGAAGCGATGGGACTGCTGGAGGTGCGCAGACGGGAGAACCGGGACGGCGATTACTTTTACGAATACATGGTAAAACCACCATTAACACCTTATCAATTTTTTCAGGAAGACATCTGGCCCGTCATGCTGCTGAACCAGGTAGGAAAAGCGAGATATGAGCAGATTCGGCGCAGATTTGCTGATTCGCTCGTACATGAGCTGGATCGCCAGTATCCTTACGAAGAGAACATCACCAAGCGTTTTTATGAGGTGTTTCACTCCTTGTCCAAGTCAGAGATTCATGTGAGACAAGGGACGGAGACCGATCAGTTTTTTATACAGATGAACAATCAATACCCGGCTTCTCCAATGAACGGAGAGTTTGAAGCAGAGGCAAATCCTGCGCTGGATCTCTCTTTTATTCGATTAAACTTGCCCCGGCATATTGAAGCCAATCGAGTTCTGATCAAGGAAAATATTGAATTTTTCTTTGCCTTGCTGCACTTTTATCGGATCAGCACTTGGCAGCTTGGGCAGGAGCTAAACGATTGGAGCCTGTTCGATACACAAGGAAATCTGGACAAACAAGCCGTCCGAAAACGGTTCATTGAAAAGTACGTCGACGGACGAATTAGCAGAGAGGCCTTGCAGATTGCCTCACAAGATTTATCCACGGGCCAGTTGCCTGAACCAGGAAGTGCTGCTTTCGCTCGAATCTGTCGCCAGCTTTCCCCGTTGGATTTGTTGGAGAGTGCCATTGGCGGAAGGATCAACAAAGCTTATCTGGAACGGGCAGAATCTCTCGTATTCCAGGATTTCCTCTCACCAGAGGTAGTGAATGCCCTGTTGATCTACGCTTTGCGTGAGACCAAAATGGAGCTGCCAAAAGCGTACGTGGAAACAGTTCGAGACAGTTGGAAGGCAAAGCAGATTTCAACGGTGGATGATGCAGTCAAGGTGATTCTGGAGCGTTCGGAAGCACGCAAGGAAGCGATCGAAAAAGCACAAGAAAAGTCGCAAGAAAAAGCGAAAACTGGAAAAAGAGACACTGCCTCTGCTGGCCGAAAGTCCGGTCGGGGAGTCATTGAGGATAAATTACCTGCATCAGTAGAGCGCCAACTGAAGCGGGAGCAGGAAAAAGAAGCAGACAAGGCAGAAAGCACGAGTCCGCCAGGCAAAAAACGCAAAACCGTCATGGATGATCCGGAGCTTCGGGCCATGCTGGAATCATTGCGGAATTCAGAAGGGGGAGGGGATAAATAGATGGAACCAATTTCACAATTTATGGGTGAATTAGCGAAGCGAAATCCGAGGAATTTGCTTACTCCTGAAGAGCAGTTGGACAAAATGCTGCGCTCATCGGCATATTTGAAATCCTTTCAGCAATCGCATCCTACGCTTTCGAGAGAGGATTTTCTTCGCTCACTCTCCACCGTGTATGAAGCGGTGAAGGATCAGTATTGGTGCCAGAATTGTCCGGGCCTTGAAAAATGTCCGAACCTTGTGAGAGGTCATTTTGCCCGTCTGGATGTTTTGAACAACCAGATCCTTAGCGCAATTTCCCCTTGTCCAAAGCAAATGGCACATGAAGAAGAAGTGAAGACACGTCGCTTAATGCGCAGCTATTATGTATCAGAAGAGACGTTCTCTGCTACTTTTGAGACATTGGATATCGATGATGTGAACCGGCAGGCTGTTGCGGCTGCTATGCGGTTTTGCCGAGAGTACGAGAAAGATACAAAGATGAAGGGGCTCTATCTGCATGGCCCGTTTGGAGTAGGCAAAAGTTATTTGATGGGAGCGGTAGCCCGGGAGCTTTCTCGCCGAGGGATCGCCTCGCTAATGGTGTATGTGCCTGACTTTATCCGGGAAGTTAAAGAGTCTTTGGCGGATCATTCCTATACGTCCAAGCTGGAGCTGTTAAAGGAGATTCCTGTCTTGATTCTGGATGATCTGGGAGCAGAGAATCTGACGCCGTGGATTCGGGATGAAGTGCTCGGTGTCATTTTGCATCACCGGGTAAACAAAAATCTGTCAACTCTGTACACATCGAACTACTCTTTTGATGAGCTGGAGGATCACCTGTCGATCAGCAACGGAAACCGGATCGAGAATACCAAAGGACGCCGGATCATGGAGCGGATACGCCACTTTGTCGATGTGTACCTGATCGAAGGAGATAACCGGAGAAAACAGGAGTAAACACTTGCTTGTAGATAAAACCAGCTATTTGGTGGAGAAAAAATGACAATACGGCCAAAGGCAACTGGTAAACATACCCACGTGTGATAAAAAACACAAACGTTGTGTCGTTCTGGCAGTACAATAAATGAGAATTGTGTTCGATATTACTCAACTTTTACCAATAGGAGAGAATTGTAACGATGGAAAAACCTGTTTACCAACCGAAACTGGATCTATCCGACTGGCAAAAATCAAATAAATATGAAGTAGAACAAATCAAAAAAATTGTTTCTCCTGAGCTGCACTCCTTTATCGATGAGCATGCAGAAGCGGCAGGTCTGATGGACAAGGTTCGTGAGGGATACAACGAAGAGATCTACAAGTTGGCTCTCGAAGTGATCGGCACCGAGCTGGATCACCACTTCCTGTATGAGGAAGAATACATTTTGCCAAGACTGGCGAATCACATTGCAGAAGGTGAAGCAGGTCCTGCAGCCAAGCTGTACAGTGAGCATAATATGATTCGCAAGCATCACCAAGAGGCGACCCAAATGTTTGCCGATCATGACCCAGCTAATCCATCCAAAGAACTGGTTCAAAAAGTGAACCTGCTTGCTTATTTGCTCAAAAAGCACATCGAAAAGGAAGACCATTACCTTTTCCCGATGTTCAGTGCGATTCTCACAGATGAAGAGTTGGCTGCCGTTGCTAAAGATGTAGCCGAAGAAGATGCTCGTCGTGCAGCATTAAACGTATAAAACAAAATGAAAAACCCCCACAGTGGCTGAAATGTTACCACTTGGGGGTTTCCGTTTTTTCCAGGAGCCAGACGGTATAGGCTAGTACCTCTCTGGCATAAAAATAAGGAATGAACAGGACATGAGTCTCTACGGCAATCGGAAATGCGTCAATTCCAACAGTTCTGGCAATCTCAACCGAGCGGGCCAAGTGAAATCCGTGGCTCACGACTAACGCTGTGTTCATCTGATGTTTCGTCATGATGCGCTGGCTGAATGTCAGGTTCTGAACCGTATCACGAGATTCGTTTTCTTTCAGTATCGCTGATTCAGGAACTCCATGTTCAACCAGATAACGCTGCATAGCGGTCGCCTCGTCGATTTGTTTGCCATCGCCAAGACCACCGCTGACTATTATCATCGGAACATATTTTTCCTCATAAAGCGAAATTGCTTTGTCGAGCCGTTCCCTCAGACTTGGGCTCGGCTTATCTCCCCATACAGCAGCTCCTAAAACGATGGCTACATCAGCTTGACGAGGTGCTGCATGGGTAGATACATACCAAATGTACTGGACACAGTATACACTCCACAAAACCCCTGCAGACAGAAGTGCAATCAGTGCCCTTCTCAGTAAAGGGACATTCATTTGCTTACTCCTTACATGCCCCGACCCAGGACTCAGCCCATTTTTGCACCTCTAGCATGACAGCTTCCAAAGCTCTTCCTTTATCGGTCAATTCATATTCAATGCGAACCGGCGTTTCCGGATATACATGGCGTACGATAATACCTGCAGATTCCAGTTCCTTGAATCGCTCAGTCAACATGCGGTCACTCATACCAGGGATCATGGTGGAAATGTCTTTGAAGCGTTTTGGTCCCTCAAGCAACACGTGAATAATCAGACCAGTCCAGCGCTTACCCAGAAGCTCAAATGCCGTTTCAAATTTAGGACACAAGTGGTGATTGTGATTTGTCATTTTTCATCATCTCCATAATTACATAATACCATAGCTACTTGACAAAAGTAAGTGATGGATTTAAGATAGTTAACAAGTAATGCAACTTACGATAAATTAGTTAATTACAAAAAGTGTCGAAAGAGAGGTTTATTATGTCAAATAAAGTTGAGTTCGGTAGTTTGTTTCTTCGTTTTGTTGTTGGGGTGACCTTTTTCCTGCACGGTTTGGCCAAATTCCAGTCAGGATTGGATAATATCGCTGGGTGGTTCCAAAGCATAGGGCTCCCAGGCTTCATGGCCTATGGTATTGCTGGTATAGAATTGATTGGCGGCTTCTTACTTATCATCGGTTTGGGTACTCGCTATTTATCATGGGTATTTGTCCTTATTATGGCAGGAGCGATTGTAAAAGTGAAGCTCGCCAACGGATTTTTGGGCAATGGACAGATGCCAGGCTATGAACTGGATGTCATTTTACTTGCAACCAGTGCGTATCTGGGACTAAACGGCAGCCGTCTCTTGGCAGTAGATGGTTTGTTTCAAAAATCAGCGAGTGAAGTAAAAATAGGGAAATAATTAGTATTAGACCACAAAACAGAGGAGAATGAAATATGTTGCCATCCTTATTTGTTGCTCATGGTGCACCGACCCTGGCAATCGAAAAGCATGCGTACGTCGATTTTCTAAAAACACTGGCAACCAGTTTGCCACGACCAAAAGCAATCGTCATCTTCTCTGCCCACTGGGAAAGTGATGTTCAGCTCGTCAGTGATGTGGCGGAGTATGGGACGATTTACGATTTCTATGGCTTTCCAGATGAGCTGTACCGCATGACGTATCCGGCCAAAGGAGATGCCTCCCTTGCACGAGAAATCGTAGGACTGTTCCAGGCGCAGGGCATAAAGGCAGAGTTGGATACGAAGCGGGGACTTGATCACGGCGCGTGGGTGCCACTAGAACTGTTGTATCCAGAGGTAGATATTCCTGTCGTTGCCTTGTCTGTGAGTCCAACGTTATCTGCAAAAGAGCAGTATCAGATTGGAAAGGCACTGGCTCCGTTACGGGAAAAGGATGTGCTCGTGATTGGAAGCGGTGGTACTGTACACAATTTGCGCCGATTGAACTGGGGAAGCAGCAGTGTGGAAGATTGGGCGAAGCAGTTTGATGAGTGGTTGGCGGATGGGTTTGCGAAATGGGATACGGAAGAACTGTTTGAATATGAGACAAAGGCGCCTTATGCGAGAGAGGCAGTGCCTACTCCTGAGCATTTTATTCCGATCCTGCTTGCGATGGGAGCGGCTGATGATCAACGTGTGGCTAAGCGTCTGCATCAGAGCTACCAGCTTGGATCGCTGAGTCTTGCTAGTTGGCAGTTTGGGGAGTAAGGAAAGACAAAACCGGCTTGTTTAGTAGTGATGAATGATTGAAATTTGGTGGCAAATGTGTTAGTATTCTGTTTGTCACCAAAAAATACGGGCCCTTAGCTCAGCTGGGAGAGCGCTTGACTGGCAGTCAAGAGGTCGTCGGTTCGATCCCGATAGGGTCCACCATAAGAACAACTATGGAAACGGCAGAGATGCCGTTTTTTTTGTATAAAGGTAGCACCAGGGTGCCAATTTTCTTGGGTTTTCAATAGCATTGAAGATAATCTCGAAGTGCCGACTATTTGTAGTCTGCATAAAGAATGTGTCTTAATAGAATTTTCACTTATAGTACAGTTTACTTGTGAATGGCAACAAAAGATTGTATGGATAAGTTATTCAAATAATTGAGGTTTTGGTAATCGAGTGGTGAAAGTGTAGGTACATCGGACAGGATAAAATTAAGTATATGGTCACATATTCCCAATAACATAAAATTTTAAGTTATATTGAAAATCAAAAGTTATGTCCGCAAATTCTTAAATATCAAGGGCTTGTGGTATTTGAAATAACCCCCAAAATATAAATCACTCAAATTTCGCTTCTGGAAGTAAATAGTTTGATCCCTCTATTCTCCACAATATTATTATAATTTTCTAGTGATTTGTCACACGGCTTCAACCTTATGATCTATCTACTATTTGCTTTTCAACTACGAGGCATCTTGGCTCTTACCTCGGATGAACTATCGCCAACTAGCAATAGTGGATTTCTAAAATGTATTATTCTTAGAGAACTAATAACGTATGAAAGACATTCGTGGCAAATTCAGGAAATCAGATAACCACACCGGAATAAGTAAATAGCATAAAATACATACAAAAACAAAACCTAAAAAAAGTTTCAAGAGATTCGTTTTCAAAAACTTCTCTTTGCAATAATAAAAGTATGAAGAAAACGCCCAAAAAGACAATATTGAGAACATCACAAGAAGTATATTTGCGAACATGTTTAAGATTGTTACAAGATCGATAATCATTTTTACTATCGTAATAGATTCTAATAAGGATAATCCTTTTCGCAATAAGAATGACAATATAAATACCAAAGAAGACCAAAAGATCAATAAAATATTTCTGCTTCTCGCGATAGGATAATTTTTATATAGATCATACGAAGTCTGCTGAAATTTTAACGGAGCTTCCTTGATGAGGATTCGAGTAGCACAAAACAAAGCTTTACTAGTGGTTCGAATTTGTCTCATTTTAGAAAATACAAACTTTTTAATTTTGTTTGGTTCTACAACTTCAACTGTTGTTAAATATGATAAATAAGATTCAAAATCCTTTTGATTCCATATAAGTAACTCGTATGATGTACCTCCATAAAGTACTGCTTTTTTTAATGAAAAAACAACATTCTCAGGATCCCTGATCTGATGATAGTTTAATGCACTAAAATAAGATTTCCTGGCTGTTTCAACATTTCTATTCTCAATATATTCAATAATAACCAATGCAATGAATGACCCAAATATATACGGGAAAAGCGTCACATTAATGAATTTATCAAACAAATCTTTGAATTTTTCAATACCGTAAACCTTTAGTGCCTGAATTATTACTTCTCTTTGTTCATGAGAAAATAAATTATATACTGTTTCCGATAAATCATTTGAGAGGTATAACAACAATAGAATTAATACATTAGCAAGATAGTTGAATGAAACAAAAATGAATTTTGATCTTTTTAAATTGTATATTGGTATTATTTTCAAAGTGATCAGTTGAATTATTATTGATACAAATAAACTGATCCAAAAGAATATCGAATCAGACGCTGTATAAATTATAACAACTCCCAAATCAATAAAATTATTTATCTGATCATTAAATACTACCCTGAATTCAGTGGAATTTGAATTAGTAATAGCCCCCATTATTCCTGCCAACACCATCAATCCTAGAAGAAAGAGAAAAAAGAAAGATAGAAATCCAAACAATGTTGAGGCAATTACTACAAGACTCGATCCGAATCGAGTATGTAACAAATAAGCGATACCAATAAAGGCAAAGGCTGCAGCAAAGAAAGTAAAAATCGGTAACATACGACTATCCATGCTTTTAGTAGACAAATCATTTAGAACCCATTCACTATACTTATAAACAGTACTAATTGTAAGAAAGAGGCAGCAAAGACTAAAATTAGCTAAGTTTTTTATTAGTTTAATCCTCGCCTTTAGATCATCTTCGTATGAATTTATATAAAAAAAACTTAGATTCTTGATTTTCATAAATATAGCTTTTAAAGAACTAATTAATCTAAGTGTTCTTAATAAATAATACAAATAGAGAATAATAAAAATAGGAATTATTAATTTATTCGAGATAAATGCGGTTAACAATAGGATGATAGACAAAAAAAGGGGATGACTCATAAAAGACCTCCTAATAAGCAAGCAGTTTGTTACTTTTATTTCCCACTTCTTAAAAGCATATTGAGATCAAAAACTCATTGAATTATCAATGGTAAGCGATAATATGTTCTAAAAGGAAAAGCCTAACAACTAAATTAAGCTGTTAAGCTTCTATAAACCAATTATCTCAGCATATTCAGGGTTCCAATTTGGTTTGCCATACTTTTTAAAGTAGTATAATTTATTTACGTACTTCTCAATATCCGTCTTTTCATTTAGTTTTTGAAGTAATTCCCACGTTACACTAACATCATTAAAAGCTTGATGGGCACCATTTACAGGAATTCCGAATTTTTTGCACATTATATCTAATTTATGAGATTCATATGGAAACATATCAATACATATAGCCCTAGTATCAATAAAATTATTTTTAATTGACTTACCTCTAAGTGATTGATTTGTTACTTCGAAAAAGTTTAGATCAAATAATGCATTATGTGCCACGAGTAAACTATCACCAAGTATTGACATAATCCAAGGGAAAATTTGCTTTATTGTTGGGCAAAATTTCACGTCATTGTTTGAAATACCAGTTAATTCAGTAATATTTTCTGGTATTAGTATTTCGGGATTAATAAGGTAGCTAAGTTTGCCGATAATTTTTCCTTCTCTAATTCTTATTAAAGCAACTTCTATTATCGCATCAGAACTAGGATTTAAACCTGTAGTTTCTACATCCAATACTGTAGTATTTTTAAATATCATATAAATCCATACCTCCTAAAATAACAAGCCACTATATCAAATTATGTCTTAATATGGTGATAATTGTCAAATTTTGTGTAACAATTGTACTGGTAGAATAGTCCCTGACTTTGCACTTAGTTTTCTAAGTGGACTCCAATGGAGTAATTCTAGTTAAAAGGTATGTTTCTTGTGCCTATCCGTGACCTGTTTACAGGTGCTAATCTAATCTATCAGGGACTATACTACTAAGCTAGGAAAAGCAGGTGTATTTTTTATGACAGCATCAATTCTCTTTAATGAGAAATTTAAAAAGGAGAATATAAACCTATTTTACCATTCAAAAATTGCACACAAGGCTTCTATAGGAATAGATCGAATTAATCGTACTGTTTTTGAGGAAAATATAAATGAATATCTAAATATGGTTAATAGGAAGGTTATCTCTGGTGCTTATAAATTTATCCCTTATAAAGAAAAGTTAATTTCAAAAGGTAGAGGGAAAAATCCACGTGTAATTTCAATTCCTTCCATAAGAGATAAAATTACATTAGGTATATTAAATGAAATATTAACTACCGCTTTTTTAAATAAAATATCAAATAAATTGACCCATATCTGAAAGTGATTATTAAGTATTTTCTTGTTGTCTTAGTGTTAATTATCCCATTATTACTGGTATTCTTTTTTCTATTAAATTAGTGTATAGCCTTGTATGATTATTTCGTAAGTATATTTATTATTTGCTGTGAGGCCTTAATGACTATTGAAAATGGTGAGACCTCAATGTCTTAGATTTGCTAAAAGGGGTCTTGGATTAGAAGTTGAAAGTTTAAAACGAATATATCAATAACTCAATTGTATTTAAGATACTCCTCGACGATGCATTCATGAATATATCCAGTGTATGGGTAGTGAAACTGACAAGCACGGTAGAGCGCTTGACTGTCAGTCAAGAGGTCGTCGGTTCGATCCCGATAGGGTCCACCATATATCGTAAACAGAAACGGCTGCAAAGCCGTTTTTATTATTTGCGTGTATGAATTGTTAATGAAAATCAAATAGGCAGTTAGATTTTTTGGTCGTCATTTATAGGATGTTGCAATGTAGATGCGGGCATGTTAGTATCGTGCTAACACTTAACGATTGGAGTTGAAGAGGATAATGTAATATTTCTTGCCGCTTTTTTTAAAGAATAAAGCAGAATTTGTTTTATTCTTTATTGGCAAGAAAGTTACCTTATTCTTTTCACTCAGAAAATATATCCTTTTCATACCCTGTACTGGGTTGGATGTGCCGAATTTTTTGAGCTACAAGAAAGGTAACTTTCTTGTAGCTCTTTTTTATTTTGACAAAGGAGGTTGCCGACACATGTCATTGATCAAGGTAACGAACCTGATGTTTGCTTATGACGGATTGTGGAACTTAAATAGATAAACCATTTCTAGGAGGATGAAAGCGATGGAGATTGAGGTTGTAGATGATTATGTGAACCGGTTCTTGTTAGGTGAAGCGGTTCACAAAAAAACAAATCGGTTGCCGGAGGTTTACCAATCTATCGACAGGTGCACATAGCGATCCGTCTGCAAACGAGTATGCACTTTTTCTGTATAGTTGGTTAATGACGTGTCAAAGCGCCAACTGACGGTTGCTTTTTTGCGTTTTCTCCGGCGGTTAGGAGAAAACATGAGACTAACCTCGAAATATGAAACGATTCGGCGAATGTTGTCCGACTTCAAGCAGCCCGAGTATCGGTATGCTCAGATTATGGACGCGATTTTCAAGCAAAACATCTGCGAATACGGACGGATGACTATACTGCCTAAATTTTTGCGAGACGAGTTGACCCGAACGCTTGGTCCGAACGTCTGCAGTGTCGTTCCGGTAAAGGAACTCACGTCGAAACAGGTAAGCAAGGTGTTGTTTGCCATTGCAGGTGACGAACACGTTGAGGCCGTACGACTTACTTATGAGCGTGGGTGGAAATCCTATTGTATTTCCACGCAGTGCGGCTGCGGATTCGGGTGCAGGTTTTGCGCTACCGGTACCATCGGCCTGAAACGAAATCTGACCGCTGACGAAATTACCGACCAATTGCTGCACTTTCAGTTGAACGGCCACGCCTTGGACAGCGTCTCATTCATGGGAATGGGGGAGGCGCTCGCCAACCCGCATATTTTTGATGCAATGACGATTTTGACCGACCCGCATCTCTTTGGTTTAGGGCATCGGCGAATTACGATTTCCACCATCGGACTGTTGCCGGGGATCGACAAGCTGACACGGGAGTTTCCGCAGGTCAATCTAACCTTCTCTCTGCATTCACCGTTCGACGATCAGCGAAGCGAGCTGATGCCGATCAACGACCGATTCCCAGTCCGCGACGTACTGAAGGCATTGGATCGTCACATCTTGCATACAGGGAGAAAGGTGTATATTGCGTATATTCTTCTTCGCGGAGTTAACGACTCGACGGCGCATGCGGAAGCAGTTGCCGAGTTGTTAAGGGGAAGGGGGCCTGGAAAACATCTCTACCACGTTAATCTGATTCCATTTAATTCGACCGAAGTTACCCCAGACAGCTATCGGCAATCTGATCCTAATCGGATTAAAGCGTTTGTTCGGATTTTGAAGTCAAAGGGCATCAGCATCACGGTCCGAACTCAATTCGGATCGGACATTAACGCGGCATGCGGCCAGCTATACCGCTCCGAATAATCGATGTCGGAAATTACAATTGATTACGCCGGACGCAACGGGTCTGCGACTAGAAATCAAAACGGTTGCCCTCTTCATGGCAGCCGTTTTGATTTGCGGGTAGGCTTACAAGTAAATAAAAAGACAGTCCTACCTGAAAGTGGGGAGTTATTGTATTTCCCTTCATTAGTAATTGGGGCTATGAAACTGACCAACACGGTAGAGCGCTACACTGGCAGTGTAGAGGTCGTCGGTTCGAATATATGTTTCGTATTCAATACATAATTCTGTTAACATTGATATTCAAGGATAAATAACTTCCTTCTGAAATTATACCGAACCAGGAGGTAATGATGGTCTATACTGCTCTGCTCCGGGGGATCAATGTCGGAGGAAAAAACAAAGTGGATATGAAAATACTTAAAAAATCATTCGAGCAAGCCGGAATGAAAAGCGTCGTAACTTATATCAATTCGGGCAATATCATTTTTACAACCGCCGACCACTCCAAAAATGATATAGCGCATATTCTCGAAAAAGCTATTCTGAATACCTTCGGATTGCATATCAAGGTGTTGGTGCTTAGTTTAGAAGACATGAAGAAAGTAATGTCCTCGCTTCCCGAATCATGGACAAACGACGATAAAATGAAGAGCGATGTGCTTTTTTTATGGGAAGATATCAATGACGAATCCGTTCTCGATAAGCTGACCTTCAAGCCGGCGATCGAAACGGTGAAGTATGCTCCAGGTGCGATTTTATGGGCGATTGACAAAATAAACGTGACGAAAGGCAGCATGACAAAGTTGGTTGGTACGAAATTGTATCAGCAGATGACAGTCAGGAATGTAAATACGACACGTAAAATATATGAGCTTATGCTGGCAACAGAAAAACAATTGATAGGATAAATGCGGACATCACCATATAAGTGATAAATCCTTTTTGAGTCAATACAAAGTAAGATGAAAATCCAAAATGACAAGACACTTATGTATACTCAATGTTTAGTTATCGTGAGTTGGGCAGTGAAACCGACCACGGTGGGGGAGGGCTACACTGGCAGTGCAGAAGTCGTCGGTTCGATCCCGATAGGTCCACCATATATAAACTTACAGTGCACTCGAATTGCTGGTTGCGTTTTTTTCTGTTTGTTCTCAAGCTTTATCCTTCACAAACTGCCAAACGCTCTTTTTCTTGATAACCGAAAAGGGCAATGTTATAATTTTACAAAATTATGCAGAAGGAGGTTTGTATATATGCTTAATCCAATCGTTATCGTTGCATAGCAGAGGCTATTGCAATGAACAGCTACAAAAGTAGAAATCAGAAGCGATCATAGCCTTTGCTATTCCTAAAAAATAACTTTTAGGAGAGCAAAAATGAGCTATAAGAGAGCGATTCATATACTCCCTAATGCCTTGCTTGAGATGATACAAGAGTATGTAGAGGGTGAGTTTATCTATATACCTAGAAAATCAGGCAATAAAAAAGAATGGGGGACAAATACATCTACCCGCATAGAATTACAGCAGCGAAACATGCAGATTTATGAAGATTATTTGGCGGGGAATAGTCTGCAAGAATTATCCGATAAATATTTTTTATCTTTGAAAAGTATGCAAAGGATAGTACGGGAACAAAAAAACATTAAAAATGCTTAGAATGAGCCAATGCAGTTTACCTACTGTATTGGCTCATTTTCTTTTACTAAAAGTCTTTAAGGTTTGGTTATGCAGGACTGGATAATACAATTGAAGTACACAAAATACCAGACGGGGAGGGACAATTATGAAAAGAATTTGTGACAATCCACCATTTATCTTTCCTATTTAATTCTAAATAGGAAGGATCAAATTTCATGCAAATAGTAAACGTGGATATACAGTATTTATCTCCACCACCTGCAATAAAGTATTGTAAGAAATGTGGTAAAAAAACAGAGCATGTTTGCTCCGGATTGTTTCGGGTAAACGCTCAACGCAAGTATTTAGATATATGGTTAATCTATAAATGTTCAGATTGCGATTCTACATGGAATATGACGATTTACTCCCGTATCAATCCCAAAAGCATTGCCTCTGAAATATTAGAGGGGTTCCACAGCAATGACGGAGAGCTTGTTGAGAAATATGCTATGGATACGGAGCTAATACAGAGAAATGGAGTTGAAGTTGGCTTTCCAAAGTATAAAATACTAGTGCCAGCTATTGATTTTACAATGCCTATAGAATTACATATAAAAAGCCCCTATCCATCTCGGCTTAAAGTATCTACATTGATACGGGAAATATTGAATTTATCTCAAAATGCTTTTGAACAAATGATAACCAGCGAATCAATCCGAAGCACTAGCGGGCTTGACTTAAAAAAATGCAGAGTACAAACAGAAGTTGTATTGATAATTGATAACTGAAAGTTGCATATTCTGAGCTCAAAGAAACAAACCACTCCTTTGGAGGTGGTTTGTTTTGGTGGATGGCCAAGTTCGTTACTTGTCATCATATCCGTTAAAGAGCCTGAGCATTTTTATAAAATCCTCCAAATGTTCATTGTCCCATTTAGAAATTCGTTCATAAAATGCGAGTTCTTTTTCTTTTAGGGCGTCGACCGTCTTTAGTCGTCCAAGCTCAGTCAATGATAAAAGTATTCCTCGACGATCATCAGGAGAAACTTCCTTTTTTACATAACCAGAATGCTCGAGATGTTTTACTAGACGGCTTACCGAACTGCGGTCCATCGCTGTCGCTTCCGCTAAATGTGCGGCACTTGTGGTACCAAAAGAGAAGAGCCAACGGATGATAAGAAAAGCTGCGGGTTGCATGGATGAATCGAATCGTGCTGCTGTTCTCACATGCAATGCATGCGAGGAGCTAATAAGTGCATTTATCTGTTCGCCTAGCATTTGCTCCAGTTGCCCTCTCCGTGTCTGATTGTCTCCACTGTGATCTTCCATCGTTTACCTCCATTGCAGTTATCATCATGGTTATAAATATAATTGACATATATCAATTAATTTTGTATGGTTGATATATGTCAACTATATAACGGTGTGACTTGTAAGTCAAAACAGGGTGAAGCGTATAGATGCAATAGTAAGGAGAATGAATATGCCGACAGTTGTAATTACGGGTGCAACAAGTGGTCTAGGCAATCTTGTTGCCATTGAGTTGGTAAAGCGTGGCACTCGTCTTGTGCTGACAGCCAGAAGCAAGGAACGGGCTGAAAGAACTGAGAACATAATAAAAAATATTGTGCCCGTAGCAGAACTGGAATTCTTTTATGGTGACTTAGCTTTAATGGAGGATGTCAGACGTATCGGAAATGAGATTAGCGCTGCACATCCAAAAATAGATGTACTTGTGAACAATGCAGGACTGCACGCATTTGAACAGAGAATAACCTCAGAGGGGTTTGCAGAAATGATAGCTGTGAACTATTTGGCTTCGTGGTTGTTGACAATTCAATTACAGCAGTCTTTAAGGAATGCAGGAAACGCTAGGGTTGTAAATGTTGCTTCCGAAGCTTCACGCAATCATGGTGAACTTAAGCTTCCCATGGATTTGACTGATACATCTGAATTCACCCATAGAGGGTCATCTGCGATATATGGAAAAACAAAGCTGTTTAACATTATGTTTACAGGTGAACTTGCTCGCCGATTAGATGATACCGGAGTCACTGTAAATGCATTAAATCCGGGCTTTAATGTAACAGGTCTTGGACGTGAACTCTGGTTCGCACCTATGCTTGAACGCATCTTGAATTTTCTTCATATCGGAAATCCACGTAGAGGGGCTGACATTATTACCCGGTTAATTGTGGATTCTCGATATCAAGCGGTTACCGGTGGCTATTTTACTGTTGGAACCGGGAATTCGATAGTGCCTGTACACCCAGGTGGAGATATCATGATGCAAAACAAGCTTTGGAACGATACCAAGGATTTATTGCAGCAAAGAGGGTTTCTTGAAAAGTGACAAAGCAGAGATACCGTTCAGAGTGTTGAGAAAGGCCCTGGTTTAACAGGGCTTTTTTGTTTTTACGTTTTCACTTATCTCCAACAGTTCGCTTCTCGGTAAAAAAGTAAAGTAGTGCTAAAATCGGTAATGCCACTCCAAGAAGAGAGGTGAAATTCCAGCCCCCGTATGAATAAGACCAACTGCCCAAAGACGAACCAATAGCACCGCCAACAAAAAAGATAGACATAAATAGCCCGTTTAGACGACCTCTTGCTTCACTTCCCAATGAATAAATCACACGCTGTCCAAGAACGAGATTTCCCGATACAGCCATATCCAGTGTAATCGCAGAAAGAAAGAGCATGATAAGAGAGAAAGCAGAATGGCTTTGAAAAAGATAGATCAATAGAAAAGACAAGGCAGCAATTATCATAGCCAGGCCTGTTAACACTCTGCTCCAGCCTTTATCCGCCATTCTTCCAGCAATCGGGGCCGCTACTGCTCCGCCCACACCAACTAAAGCAAATAATGCAATACCTTTCTGGGACATTCCGAAATCATCGGCTAATTTCATAGGAACCACAGTCCAAAAGAGGCTAAAGGCTCCAAATAAACAAGCTTGATATAGGGCTCGGCGGCGTAATACTGCCGATTGTTTTAAGAGTGTACCTAAAGATGTGATTAATTTACCGTAGGGTACCGCAGGCGATGGCTTTCGCTCGGGGAGGGCACGTGACAGTAGAATTGCCAATAATGCAATCACAATCGCCGACAAAACAAAAACGGCACGCCAGCCCCAGATGCTTGTTATAAAACTTGCCACTGGTCGGGCAAACATAATTCCGAGCAAGAGGCCGCTCATCACATTCCCTACTACACGGCCGCGCTGCGCTTCTGAAGCCAAATAGGTAGCATAAGGCACCAGTATCTGAGCTACCACAGATGCAATACCGATAAACAGAGACGCGATAAGGAATACTGAGGCATTGGGGGCAATTGCGGCTGTAAACAATGCACCAACTGCAACCGTAAGCGATACTATTGTGAGGCGGCGATTTTCAATAATGTCGCTGATTGGTACGATAAACAGCAGCCCCAAAACATAACCGATTTGAGTTAAAGTGACAATTAATCCTGCCGTTGTAGAAGAAAGGCCTGTATCAACACTGATAGGTCCTACAAGGGTTTGAGCATAATAAAGATTGGCAACGATCAGACCGCATGCGGATGCCAACAGAAATATGATCTTACTTGACATGCGGCCAACTTCTTGCACTTGTTCCACTTTCATAATAATCCTCCTTGTGATTGTTTTCTAATTGTGCGGCTGTACGAGTCAATTGGTAAAGCAAAATAAATACTGAACGTTCAGTTCATTAAATAATAATTAAATAGTATACTGAACGTACAGTTTTGTAAATAACCGATTTTATTTTCTTTTCATTTGATTTTTCGTATACTGAACGTATAGTTTATGTTTTATTGACATGTAGCCAAAGGAGAGGTTTCAGGTGCAAGGGAAAAGAGGGCGTCCGCGTAATGTTGAAACGCAAAAGTCTATCCTTACCGCTGCCTATGAATTATTATTGGAAATTGGCTTTGGAGCGGTTACTGTAGATAAAATTGCTGAACGAGCAGGGGTTAGCAAGGCCACGATTTACAAATGGTGGCCTAATAAGGCTGCAGTGGTGATGGATGGTTTTCTATCTGCCGCTACTACAAGACTGCCTGTGCCTGACACGGGTTCAGTATTCAATGATATTCTTTTTCATGCCTCGAATTTAGCCCGGTTTTTGACAAGTCGGGAGGGTAAAATCATTACGGAGTTAATAGGGGAAGGGCAGTTTGATTCAGGATTAGCACAGGAATATCAGGCACGATATTTCCAACCTCGCCGGCTTGAGGCACGGCAACTTATGGAACGGGGAGTTAAGCGTGGGGAATTAAAGAAAGATCTCGATATCGGATTAAGCACGGATCTCATTTACGGGCCGATTTTCTACCGCTTGCTGGTAACGGGTGAAAAATTAGACGATTCCTATGTGCAGCAATTGGTCATTAGCGCATTTGAAGGAATTCGTTTGTCCTGAGTGATACTCAAGCAATGTAAGAAGTCCTCAATTCTATCACGATAGGGGCTACCATAACAGACTAAATAAAACCCTTGAGAATCCAAGGGTTTTATTGTTTAACAGCATTTAGCTTTACATATGATAGAGTACGGTTATTTCAGCGTTTGTTGTCATTTTGGTAGTTATCTTGCTTTTTCTTTTCTCAGCAGTAGTTTCTTGATATCGATTTCTAGTTGCCATCTTTTCGCAGCCCGTTTCCTAAGTGCGCCGTCTTGCCATTTTTGATAAGCATAAATGACAAAAGTTAGAAAGAGCATTAGCATAAATATACCCCAATTGCCCATACGATCTAAGCGATACAATCCAAAGTATATATACAGATTAAGGATACCAAATGCATAAAAAGCATCTACAACTACATTGGTCAAAAGATACATCCAAAAGGACTTATCATAAGTAAAATGAAATATCCATATGGTTCCTGCCAAAAAGCCTCCAAATACTAATGGAGTGGAAATGAAGTGTTGCCATGGTGTAAATTTCACCAGAAGAGTCCACCAATTGAATGCATACCCCATTTCAAAAATTACAGTAACTAGCAGTGTAGAAAAAATTGCCACAGGCATAAAACGCTTCAAAGAATGTTTATTTATAAAAAGTAATGATAGCCACGAGAGAATAAGCATAAGCCATAAGATAAGAGTAGCCATCGAAAACACCCCTGACAAATGGAATAAGGTTAGATTATGTAATCCTAAGAAATGTATACTTCAAGCAATGAACCCTTTATTTCCAAGGGTTCTTTTTGTGTTACTTGGGACAATTTTCTCTATAATAATTCAAGAGATTTCGTCAATATGAATAAAGAACCCAGTCGAGTTTTTACAGAACTTATTGGCCCAATTCTTGCTTGCATTTGTAAGTAAGAGTCGATATCGTTGACAGAAATGAGTCGGGGAAGTAAAGGCAGGGGAAAATACATGTTTACCAACAAGAAGCCTTATATATGGATAAAACTTAGTATAGTGATATCCGCTATTCTGCTGTCCGCCTTTTCATTTTCAGGCGATACCCCACCGGCTAAGGTCATTCGGATTGCCGGAGACAACAATTTTCCGCCGTTTGAATATTTCGCACAGACAGGGGTTTACAGTGGCTTCAATGTAGATATTATGAACGCGATTTCGCTTGAGACGGGGATGAAGATCGAATTCGTCCCGTTGCCATGGAATGAGGCACTGACAGCACTTCAGACCGGAAAGGTTGACGCCATCCAGGGGATGAAGTACAGCCCGACGCGTGATCTGACGTATAATTTTTCTGATTCCTACTTTACAAGCTCACAAGGGATATTTGTTCGTAGCGATAATATGACCATCTTTCAGATTCGGGATTTGGACGGAAAGCGGGTAGCTATCCAAAAAGGCGATATTGCCAGCGATCTTTTGCGGGAGCATCACAAAGCGTCCTTCTTTATGACTCACAGCCAGGAAGAGGCTGTGCAGCTTTTGCTTGACGGGGAGGTAGAAGCTTTCGTCGGCAATCGGATTACAGGCCAGTATTTTCTGCAAAAGAGCAATCGACAGGATCAGATCAAAATCGTGGGTGACCCGGTGGACCCAACTGATTACGGTGTCGCCGTAATGCCGCAAAACGAGAAGCTGCTGAAAGTGTTCAACCAGGGAATAGACAAAATTAAGAAGAACGGAACCTATGACAAAATCGAACAACGATGGTTTGGAGAGTACATTATGCCCCGCTCTCCCGGCATGCAGCGGATTTTGACCTATTTACAGTGGGGACTGGCCATCATTGTACTGATTTTTCTTGTAGTGATCTGGTGGAATCGGATGCTCAAAAAAGAGGTGCTGCGTCGTACCGAGCAGGTAAACGTGATGAATCAGCAGCTTCAGGAGAAAATGGGATTGTTGGAGGAAAACGTTCAGTTCCAGCAGCAGCTTTTAGATAGCACCTACAGCTCCTATGTCACACTTTTACAGGATGGACGTGTGTCGCTGGTTAATCGTAGAGCGATCTTGTATCTCGGAGTGGACGGGCCACTGATTGGGCGGCCATTCGAAAAAACGATTCTCAGTAAGTTTATCCCTGGCGATGTTGTCAACGATGTGCTTACAGTTGGAGCTACCTGCTCACAGCAGGAGACCATTTGGGAGCGGGAGACCGATGGACAAAAGCAGCAACGGGTGATTCGCTTCAGTATTTACCCGATTGTTACGATGACGAAGGAGATTACCGGGGCGATTATTAATTTTCTCGATGTAACAGAGCAAAAAGAGATGGAGCAGAAAATAGAGCGGGAGGACCGACTTCGTTCTCTGGGTAAACTGATGCTGGGGGTAGCCCACGAAATCCGCAATCCGCTTACCTCCATCCTTACCTATACACAGCTTCTGCCTACCAAATTTGATAACCCCAAATTCCGAGAGTTCTTCTCACAGCAGGTGCCAAGTGAGATATTACGCTTGAACGGGCTTGTAACCGATCTATTGGATTATGCCAAACCCAAGCCGCCTTCCCCGGCCCGATTCCGTTCAGGAGAATTACTGGAAGCGGTTTTGCACCTCTGCAATCCAAAGATTAAGGAGCGCAAAATCGTTGTAAGTCTCCAGGTCGCAGACAATTTGTTCATCCATGCGGATCAGAATCAGGTGAAGCAGGTTTGGATTAATGTGATCTTGAATGCGGTCGAGTCGATGGCAGAAGGAGGACAACTGGTGATTCGTGGATTTAACGAGGGGAATGAAGTGGTGTTGGAGGTAGAAGATGAAGGGCATGGCATTTCGACGGAGGAAAAATACCGGATTTTTGATCCGTTTTATACAACCAAGGAAAAGGGAGTCGGACTAGGATTGTCGATTTCCTATCAACTGATAAAAGAAAACGGTGGCACAATTGACGTCCACAGCCAGCAGGGCAGTGGCACTACGATGGTGATTCGCCTGCCGCAAGCCTGAGAAAGAAGGGGAAGAGACGTATGCAACATCTGTTGGTCATTGACGATGAGCCGGCGATTTGTCAGTCGCTGGAGTTTGCACTGGAGGAGAAATATCACGTCCACACCTTTAGAGAACCTTCTGCAGCACTGATGCTTCTGCAAAAGATAGAGGTGGCACTTGTACTGCTCGATTTAAAAATTGGTGCTCACGATGGAACGGTTGTGCTGCAGGAAATCAAGCGGCTCTCCCCTGGTACGGTCGTTATCATGATGACAGCCTACGGAAGCATTTCCTCCTCGGTTGAAGCAATGCGTCATGGGGCGTTTACTTATATGACCAAGCCTCTCTTGATGGATGAGTTGGAGGTGCAACTGCAAAAGGCTGAGGAGCTGTACTATTTACAATCCCGGGTGAAGTGGCTAAGTGAGGAGCTGGACAAGCGCTCTGACAACAGCGGCCTGATCGGCAACAGCAAGGTGATGCAGCAGTTGTATGAACTGATCAACAAGGTGAAGGATATTGATTCGAGCGTATTGATCCATGGCGAGAGCGGGACAGGCAAGGAGGTCGTGGCACGGGCGATCCACACCCAGGGCAAACGGCAAAAAAAACGCTTCCAGGCGCTCAACTGTGCTGCCATTCCAGCTAGTCTGCTAGAATCAGAGTTGTTCGGTTATGAAAAAGGTGCCTTTACTGGAGCGGTGAACAGCAAACCTGGACAATTCATGCTCGCTGACGGAGGAACCATTTTTCTCGATGAAATTGGCGAGATGGATTTAACCCTGCAAAGCAAGTTGCTGCGGGTAATACAGGAGCGGAAGTTAACCCCGCTTGGCGGCGTCGAGGAAAAGTCGGTAGATGTGCGGATCATTGCTGCCACCAATCGTGATTTATGGAAGGAAGTAAAGGAAAACCGCTTTCGTGAGGATTTGTACTATCGGCTAAACGTGATTCCCATTCAATTGGCCCCGTTGCGGGAGAGAAACGGTGACATTCCACTTTTGGTCCAACATTTTATCAAGAAGATTAGCGAACGGATGGGCAAGTCTATCGAGGGGATCTCTCATCAAGCACTGCAGGTACTCGAGAAATACTCGTTTCCTGGCAACATTCGGGAGCTGCAAAACATTCTGGAGCGCTCCATTGCCTTGACCAGTTCACCGATGATTGAAACAAACGATTTGCCACCGGAGCTACTAAATGAACGCCAGGAGCAAAGAGATCCAGAGGCAGGTATTGATTTGGGGGCTGGAGCTGGTGCTTCTGTAAGCGTAATAGCTGCTTCAGACACGGGAAAGGGACGCCTTGGTGCGGATGATGATCGAACGAAGCTAATCCCGGTATATGTTGGTGAGACGCTGGATGAGATCGAGAAGCGGGTCATCCTGCACACGCTGGACTATCTGGATGGCAACCGGCGAAAAACGGCACAGATGCTGGAGATGGGTGAACGGACGCTGCGGGATAAGTTGAAGAAGTACAATGTTGAGGCAGGGGAATAGTAGTGAAGCGGCAAAAATGGCAGGCGGCAATTTTCGCAGGGCGGCGGATTTTGCCGCCTTTTTTTGTTTCCTTTTTATAAAAATGGCTATTTTGTGACGTTTTATTAGTTGGCACGATTCTTGTAATTATAAATTTTCGAAATAAGAAAACAATAAAATTGGGGGTAAAAATATGAAAGCGTTTCGAAAAGGTTTGTTCTCAATGTTGACCGTTTTGTTGACTAGCGCATTGGTTGTAGGCTGTGGTTCCCAACCAGCATCACAGCAGCCAGCTGCCGGAGGAAGTACCGAACAGGCGGCACCTGCTGACGAAGTGCTGCAAAAGATCAAGGAAAGCAAAACCCTATTGGTCGGTACTGATGCGACATTCCAGCCGTTTGAATACAAGAACGCTCAAAATGAATACGAAGGTTTCGACATTGAACTGGTACAAGCCGTTGCCAAAGAGCTTGGGGCGGAAAAGGTAGAGTTTGTTGACACCGATTTCAAAGGTCTGATTCCAGGGTTGCAGGGCAAGAAGTTCGACATGATCGTTTCTGCCATGTACATCACAGATGAGCGGAAGAAAACGATAGAATTCTCAGAACCTTACTATCCGGGCGGTCTTCGCATCATGGTAGGAAAGGATAACACCACGATTAACAGCGTGGACGATCTGAAGGGCAAAAAGGTATCTGTACAGATTGGTACCAAGTCTGCCAAGTTTCTGAAAGAAAAATACCCAGATGTGCAGCTGGTAGAAGTAGAGAAAAACGTAGAAATGTTCCTGGAGCTGGAGAGTGGACGTGTTGAAGCGGTAGTAACGGGTGGCCCTGCTGCCAAGGTATATGCAAAGCAGAGCGGCAAGGTAAAGGTGCTTGATCAGGAGTTGACTCAAGAAGAGTACGGCTACGGCATTCGCAAGGATAACCCTGAGTTTACGAAAGCAGTAAATGATGCTCTGAAAAAGGTGAAAGATAGCGGCAAGCACAAAGAAATCGTAACGAAATGGTTTGGTGAATAAAAACAGGAGGTGCTGCACCAATGTCACTTGATTTCATGGTGATCTTTGAAGATAACAACTTTATGGCACTGCTGCAGGGACTATGGGTTACGGTGTCGATGACCTTCATGGCGCTTGTATTAAGCTCCGTGCTAGGCTTGGCAATTGGTCTTGGTCGGATGTCGTCGCAAAAATGGATTTCGCTTATCTGCTCGTGGTATCTGGCATGGTTTCGAGGGACGCCATTGTTGGTGCAGCTCATGATTCTCTATTATGGATTGGCGATTGGCTTGCAAGTGGATTTGAGCGCCTCGATGGCTGGGGTGTTGGGTCTTGGCATGTATAGTGCTGCCTATGTTTCGGAAATTGTGCGCGGGGCGATTCAGTCAATCGACAAAGGGCAGATGGAAGCTGGACGTTCGCTTGGCATGAGCCACTGGCAAACGATGCGGAAGGTAATTTTACCACAGGCCGTTCGCCGGATGCTGCCACCGCTCTGTAATGAGTTCATTGCATTGACCAAGAACTCGTCGCTGTTGTCCGTTATCACCGTGTCTGAATTGATGCGGGCAGGCAACCTGATCGTTTCCAATAACTTCCGTTACTTTGAAATCTATATCGGCATTGCGATCCTATACTTTATTGTGAACTACTCGATCTCGGTGGGCATCGGTCGCCTGGAACGGAAAATGTCGGTAGAGGGGGCGCGCTCATGATTGCAATCAAGCAAATTAATAAATCGTACGGCAGTCATCATGTGTTGAAAAACGTCAGCCTGAACGTAGAGCAGGGGGAAGTGGTGGTCATCATTGGTCCAAGTGGCTCGGGTAAGAGCACGCTTCTTCGCTGCATGAACTATCTGGAGCAGATTCAGTCAGGCACGATTGAAATCGAGAGTAAGCCGATTGGGCTGATTTCGAAAAACGACAAGCTGGTTGAAATGCCGCAGAAAGAGCTCGACAAGGTGCGTGCTGAGGTGGGGATGGTATTCCAGGGCTTTAACTTGTTCCCACATGTGAGTGTATTGGAAAACGTGATGATGGCTCCGATGACTGTGAAGCAGATGAAGCGAGAGGAAGCGGAGCCGCTTGCTCGGGAGTTGCTCCGCAAGGTGGGCCTCGCTGAAAAGGCAACCAATTACCCGGATCAGCTTTCAGGTGGACAAAAGCAACGTGTTGCCATTGCCCGTGCGCTGGCCATGAAGCCCAAGGTGATGCTGTTCGATGAACCTACCTCTGCTCTTGATCCAGAGCTGGTAGGTGAGGTGCTTGCAGTTATGAAGCAGCTTGCCACGGAAGGCATGACGATGGTCGTTGTAACTCATGAAATGGGCTTCGCCAAGGAAGTGGCGGATCGAGTGGTAGTGATGGACGGTGGTGTGCTGATCGAAGAGGGAGCACCAGCAAAAATCTTCTCGGCCCCAGAACAGGCACGTACGCAGGCGTTTCTTAGCAAAGTACTATCACATTAAGACGTACAAAGGGGATAGGAACATGTTCAACTATATTGCAGCCCCACCCTTTCGCTATACGCAGGGAAAAGGTGATCCGTTCGTAACCCGTCTGTCGGAATGGATTGAACAGACATATAATGCAACTGTAGACTACGATTTTGCTATTCTCGGCGTACCGTTGTCCAAAAGTTCGATCAGCTTTTCAGGGGCACATGCCCATCCATTACAGTTCCGGCAATTGCTTAGCGCTTTTACCACCTACAACTTTGACAAGGATATTGAGCTGTCCGAGCTCGCAGCGGTTGATCTGGGTGATGTTTCGATGCATGTGACCGACATCTTGCGCTGCCACAAGAATATTGAAGAAGCATTGCATGAAGTGACACAGCAGCTAACTGCTCTACCTGTAGTAATTGGTGGCGACCACTCGATTACCTATCCGGCGATTACAGGCATCAAGCGGGCAAAGCCGCAGCGGATCGGGTTGATCCAGTTCGATGCGCATCTGGATGTTCGGGATACCTCTTACGGCGGTCCTTCCAACGGAACACCGATGCGAAGTCTAATTGAATCAGAGACAGTTCGTGGCGAGGATATGGTGACAATTGGCTTGCGCAGCTTTGCCAACTCGCGTGAATATCGCCGGTATGCAGAAGCGAAAGGCATGACGTTGATCACTGCTAATCAGGTCAGAGAACGTGGCATGGAGCAGGTAGTGGCAGACAGTATCCGCTATCTCGAGGAAAAATGCGATGCCATCTATATCACCTTCGATGTGGATGCAATGGATCAATCGGTAGTGCCAGGAGTTCCGGCCATTGGTCCTGCGGGTCTTTCGGCGACAGATTTGTTTGCTGCGGCATTTGCCGTAGGACAATGCAATAAAGTGATCGGGATGGATATGGTTTGCGTGGATCCAACCAAGGATGTGCGTGATATGACATCTCGTGTTGCCTTGCATCTGTTCCTGCATTTTGCTTC
Source organism: Brevibacillus nigriterrae (assembly GCF_049846925.1). NCBI lineage: Bacteria > Bacillati > Bacillota > Bacilli > Caryophanales > Paenibacillaceae > Brevibacillus > Brevibacillus nigriterrae. Next base: position 61,051 of record NZ_JBNCMT010000002.1, on the reverse strand, counting down.
CGGGTATTATCAGCGAGTGAAATAAGCTGGAGAAGAATCTCCTACAGCGTCTGGGTCTGGGGCTGTCCCAAAGGTCATGAAAAATGACAATGGGGCAGCTTTTTTGTATGTTGTGATTTTGCCTCGATTCTTCAAGGGTCTATTTGCACTATAACTATTAAAAAATCTGTAAAAAATCAAATAAATTGGAAACCTTTTCAAGTTCTGATTCGTACTATTTATGATGCAAAAATTAGCGTAAATCTGTGTATTTGAAAAACAGGAAGGTGAAAGTCTTGAAAAAAATGAGAACGATCCCAATGATGGTAATAGCAAGTTCGCTATTATTCGTTCAGCCCGTTTTTTCCGAACAACCACTTACACAAGGAAACGCCGGCACAACAAACGTGATTTCAACTACGGAGATTCCTGCTCATATTCAGGAACTACTGGAAGACTTGAAAGAATACTTACCGGAATGGAAAAAACTGGATACGGATCAAGCCTATTTTAGCCAAAATGGGGAGAACAGCTTTTTGTCGTTAAGCAGCCCGCAGAAGAATGGGAAAAGCAGTAAAAACGTGAGGATCACCTTTGGTTCGGAAGGACAGCTTAGCCACTATAGCATGGTCTTGCCAAAGGCAGCTTCCGCAGAGCCCCCAAGTGATGAATTGGCAAAAGAGCGGGCGTCTGGATTCGCTGATATTGTTTTAATGGAGAATTTCCATGTCGCAGACGAGACAATTGCCAATGAAAAAGCGGGGGTCAAAACGGTTGTGCTTTATCCGAGCCTCAATCAACTACCCGTGAAGAAAAAGTGGATTGAAATCAGGGTGGATGGTGATGGAAGCATTCTTGGCTTAAAAACCAATTTTGACAACAAGTGGGATGAATCCAATGTGGAGCTTCCTCCCAATTGGAAAACACCAGAAACAATCAAGCAATCGTATGCCAAGCTGCTCAATATGAAACTACAATATACTGCAGAGCAAGGCGATCGTGAAGCAAAATTGCAATTCGTGCCCAACTATTTTGGGCCACTCAATGCGGTAAACGGTACACCTGTAGAACCGATTGACTGGAAACTGCAAAGGCAACCCTTGCAAGGGAAGGGAAGCAACTTGGCATTTCGTTCCATTGATGAATTGAACCGCTTTGTTGCAGAAGAGTGGGGGATCAAGCCAAATGAGCTTGCATTTTCCGCTAGTGAAGTAAGGGAAACAGATTCTGACACTGCTTCAGCAATTTTGTACACCTGGACATCCAAGCAATACGGGGAGTTAAAGGCAATCAAAATCGAGTTGGAAGCGGAAACGGGGCAACTTCTGAGTGCCAAGGTGGAGAAGCAGTATCTGAAAAAGCCCTACACCGGACTGACGGAACAGGCGAAAAAACAGATTATTACAACCTTTTTGGAGAGAAATATGAACCAGAAAGTAGAAGGTGTACAGATCAAGCAACTTGAGAACAACTACCTTGTGCACCGATTGGTAAATGGGATTCCTGTGAACGGAGAGTCCTGGCTGATTGAAACGGAACCTACTACGGGAAAAATCGTGGGACTGACAGTGGAACCGATTCGTCTAGACAAGAAGTTTCAAGAAGGCAAGGTGACGATTTCAGCCGATACGGCAAAAGAAATGCTGCTGGCAGAACTTGAGTGGGAATTGTGTTACCTGTATTCCGAGGAAAAAGATGACGTGCAACTGGTGTTTGTCCCTAAAGGAAAAAACGTTCCACTGAGTATTGATGCCCAACCAAAATAATCGATCCCCCTTCATAAACCTGTCAGGTTCTCTCATTTTCAAGGTTTGTGGAGGGGGGTTTTTCGTCCGAATTGTATCGAGGCTAATCTTGGTATATAATAGAGAACTGATTGATGAATCACTAACCTGTAATAAAGGCGGTAATCCAATGGCGAAATCCGAGACGACATCAGTTAATCGCAAAACCGAGATAATCTCTGCAGCAATTGAGGTGTTCGCAGAGATTGGGTACTATCGGGCAACGACTGCACAAGTGGCACAACGGATCCAAATATCGCAGCCATATATCTTTCGTTTTTTCTCAACAAAAGAAGCCTTATTGCTCGCAGCGCTGGAGGTATCATGGACACGAGTGATCGATTCTTTCCGTAAAGTCGTGGAATTAGCATCACCGGAACAGTTGGAAACTGATTTAATCATGGCTTATGATGAAATTCTGAACTCCTACCGGAATGAAATTCTGCTGCAAATGCAAGCTCAAACGATCCAGGAAGAATTGATACAGGAAGCGATGCGCAATGGATTCAGGGAAGTGCGCCGTATGGTACTGGACGCTTTTCGTGCAGCCGGTATTGCGAATCCCGAGGAACGGACGATGCTGTTTTTGGCTAGAGGAATGTTGTGCAACATTTCGACAGCACTGAACATGCCCGAATTAAAGGAATTTTGAAGTAGGAATAATTTTTGAAAAGTTGTTATTGACTGATCACTAACTACATGATACATTGTCATCAAGTTAGTAATTGATCAATAACTAAGTAAACACCAAGTTTTGTTAGTGATTGATCAATTACAAAAATTGAATGAGGTGATCCTTGTGAAAAATGCGATTGTCGTAGGAGCAACTGGTGGTACGGGTGCTGCGATTACGGAGGAATTGGTCAAGCGAGGGATACACACGGTGGCTTTTGGCAGATCTTTGCAAAAGCTCGAGAGACTTAGGGCTAAACTCGGAAATCCAGAGAATCTACTGATTGCAACAGGTGACGCTTTCCGTCCACATGACATAGTTAAGGCTGCAGAAGATGCGGATGTCCTATTCCATTGTGCGAACGTGCCGTATCACGAGATGGAAACCAAGCTGATTCCTCTTGGCGAATCAGTGATGGAGGCTGCTGATCAGTTAGGCTTGAAGGTCGTTGCGATTGACGGCATTTATCCTTATGGAAGAAGACAGATGGACCGGGTGACGGAGGAACATCCGAAACAGCCGCATACTAGAAAAGGGAAGACACGTCTTGCCTATGAGAAGATGCTGTTCGACAGCCGTTGGAGCAAGGCCAAGGTAATGATTGTCCGGTTGCCAGATTACTATGGTCCCACAGCCAATGAGGCTTCTTATCTGGGCTCGACGCTCGAAGCAATTGCTGCTGGCAAGATGGCATTATTCATCGGAAACATGCGTGTCCCTCGGGAATTTATTTACTTGCCGGATGCGGCGTTTATGATTGCGGAACTGGCCGCCAAGGAAGATACTTGGGGGGAAAACTGGAATATTCCAGGTGCTGGTCTGATTTCGGGTAAAGAGATCGTGCAAATCGCCAGCAAGGCAAGCGGAATTTCCAAGCCCGTCTTTCCTCTAGGAAAAATAAGTCTATCATTGATTGGCCTAGTTGTGCCGGTGATGAAGGAAGTAGTGGAAATGCTCTACTTAACAGAAGAGCCCCTTATCTTGAGTAGAGACAAATACGAGCGGTTGATCGGTCCAGTTCGTATGACATCCTTTGAAGAGGGAATTGCCGATACGGTTCGCATGCTTCAAAACAATAATGGGCATCTTATATAGTGATTGATTAATCACTAACAAAAAATCCCATGTATCTCCACGATGGTAAACGTGAAGATGATATGGGATTTTTAGCAGATAACCAAGGAGTGGGCACAGGCAGGGGATCGGGAGGCATTTGCTCGGTTGATCAAAGCTCACGAAAATGTATGCGGTATAGATTGGTAATTTAACTAGAACTTGTCCACTCAATTCGTTATAATGGGTACCAACCAAAAATTGACATGCATACGATTGCTGTATATAGAAGGGATTGATTCTTTTGAACACACAGATTATTGATATTGGAGTTAACCTTATGCACCGCTCCTTTCAACAGGATCGCGAGGAAGTCGTCTCAAGAGCGGTGGAACAAGGAATCTATCCGCTTATTTTGACAGGGACAAGCCTAAGAAACAGCATAGATGCCTCAAAATATGCGAGTCGCTCCAATGGAAAGTTATTTTCCACGGCAGGTATTCATCCTCATGATGCAAAAAGCTGTAGCGATTCTACCATCAGTAAATTGAGAGAACTCGCATCGCTGCCTCACGTTGTTGCCATTGGGGAGTGCGGTCTGGATTATAACCGTGATTTCTCGCCTCGAGATGTGCAAAGAAAGTGGTTTATCGAACAAATCAACTTAGCTACTGATCTCCAAATGCCGTTGTTTTTGCATGAGAGAGATGCGCATCTTGACTTTCTTTCCATTCTGAAAGAACATCGCCAACGAATCAATCGAGCGGTCGTACACTGCTTTACGGGAAGTGCCAAAGAATTGGAAACCTATCTGGACATGGATTTCCATATCGGGATTACCGGGTGGGTTTGTGATGAACGGCGGGGGAAGCATCTGCGGGAGCTTGTGAAAAAGATTCCTTTGAATCGTTTGATGATCGAGACGGACGCTCCGTTTCTAACGCCTCGTGACTTAAAAGAAAAACCTGTGGATGGACGAAATGAACCGATGTATCTGAGACATATCTCGCATGCAGTCGCTCATTGTTTGGGAATGACTCCTGAGGAAGTTGCTAATGCTACTACGAAAACAGCGAAGGAGTTTTTTGGGGTTTAGGTATGCATGATTGAATTAGTTGAAATGGAAAAGTCGGTGATCCCTTCTACGAAAGTTGGAAGGGATTTTTCTTTTTGACAGAAGAAGAAAGATGCGAATTTTAGAAGAGAGGATAAGAAAAAATAGATATGTTTACAATGGATATTATTATCTGTACAGGAGGGTTACGATGTATCACGCACCTTATCTCACGTCAGAAGTGATGGCATTTGCACAAGAGCATGAAAAGGCGATGCAGCATACAGAAGAATTAAACCAGTTGCTCGTTCGTCTGGACTCCATTACTGCTCCACAAGAACAATCGCAGAAACTAACAGGGTTGCTTGAAGTGGAACAGAAAATTAACAAAGAGTTAGAGCCGCATTTTTATAATGAAGAAGAGGCGTTGTTTCCAGTCTTAGGCAGGCACATCGGGTTTGAAAGCGGGATTATTCCTGATATTATAGCTGAGCACGAACAGCTTCGAAGCTTATTTCAGCAGCTTCAACACTCCATTTCTTCTTTAAAAAATAGCTGGACGAATGACCATGTAGAACAAGTAAATGGAGCGGCGAAAAACTTTGTGTCCTTTATCAGAGAGCACATTAAAAAGGAAGATCATACACTTTTCCCCCTGATGGAAAACAAGTTATCTCTTGAAGAAAAAAGAGAGGTATATTTTCAGCTTTATGCCAATGTAAAAGCCAAGCAGTAGACAAAAAAACGGCACTTGAGATTTCATTCAGGTGCTGTTTTTTTTATGCATTATTTTCGATCCAGTTTTGTGAGTTTTTTGTGAGAATGGTTCGGTAGAATTTCAGAATCAAGATGTATTGCATTTTATTCTACTAAAAGGGGCACACAACATGAAAAATAGCGTAAGCTGGACAGCCAAAATCTTTTTAATTTTGGCTCTACTGATGGGTGGAATGCCATCCATTGTTAGCGCCGCAAGTGACACAGAAGTAAACAAGGCAAAGAATAGTCAAGATGAGTCTGTGGACGCGACTGGGATACTGAGAGGAACCGTAACAGACCAAGATGGAAAAGGGCTACCGGGACAAATGGTAGAGCTGAGAAGTGAAACAGACCGATCCAAACAATGGACAGCAAATTCGGATGCAGATGGAAACTTCTCGTTCAGCGGACTGCCGCAGGATTCTTATGCACTCAGTGCAGGGATTAGCAATCTGTCGTTTCGCCAAGAGGATATCCGTATTGATAGCGGAAAAGAAACAGTTCTTTCTTTCCCATTATCTCTTACTGCTGGCAGCGCAACAGGCGCATTTGAAGGAGTCGTAACGGTTAGTGGCGCTCAAGCACCTGAAGGTTATTACGGTGTTTCACTTACTGACCCGAAAAACAAACGGACTTGGACGTTTTCCGGTAACACGAAATTTGGCGATGGCATAAGCAAATTCTCGATTGGCGGAATCCCGCCAGCGGAATATTCTCCTATTAAACCTGCCTATACGCTCACAGCAGAAACCTATGCAGGCGGGGGGCTCGTTCGTACCTATGGAAGTTTTTATGAAATTGCTGCTGGCGTAACAAAGGATCTTCACATTTACATCCCTACAGCAAATAGTGGGGATGCCTCAAAGGTGCTTGGTACTGTTAAGGAGTATGCAACAGGCGAAAAATTGTCAGATGGCAATATCGATGTTCTGGTGACGATGAAGTCGGCTGAACACGGCTATGAGTTCTACCCGAATGAAGGTGAGTTCCAATCTGACATCATTATGTCTGGATCGTATAAAGTACGAGCTGAAGTGGAGAACAAGGATTTGGGTGTAGTCGTAGTTGTGGATAAGGGTTACATCCAATGTGAAAAGTCGGGAGTATGTAACGTTGATTTCACCATCCCTTATGCACCAAGTGCGGATAATGGAACGCTTACAGGCGTCGTTACAGATGAATATGGGAATAAGGTTCCGCATGCTTTGGTAACGGTTTATGATTCGAGAAACGCCGGTGCCTACACCGCATATACGGACAAGGATGGAAACTATGTGATTGGTGGTCTTCAGGCTGGTCAATATTTTGCAAAAGCTGCAAAGGACGGGTATCCCACTCCTGAAGGAAGTGAGGGTATCATTATCGCCAACCAAAGTACCACGCAGGATATTGTACTGATCGATGGCAATAGACTTAGAGTAACTGAATTGTATACCAACTTTAATGTAAAAAAGATCGTGAAACATACTGGTAACAAGTATCAAGTGGATCTGTTTGCAAGTTATTCGGATGGATCGGTGAAACCGGCAGACAACCTTGCTACGTGGACAACCTCCGACCCTGCGGTGGCGACTGTAGATAAAGGGGAAATTTCTGTCGTTGGCCCCGGAACGGCTACGATCAAAGCAACTTTTGAGACAAAAACGTATGAAATAATCGTTGAGGCCACCGATCCGCCTCCGGTCACAGTAGTTGAATTAAAAACCATTCCAAGTGAAACAACGATCGTGAAAAAACCTGGCGAAGCATATAATGTATGGCTGCAAGCGGTCTATTCCAATGGAACGACAGAGTTCGTTAATAACAAGGCTACCTGGACAACCTCCAATCCTGCGGTGGCGACAATAAATTACGGTACGATTGTTGTCGTAGGCTACGGAAAAGCTACGATCACAGCAACGTATGGGAATAAATCGGTTGAATTAACGATCGATGCAGGCGATCCCAATACACCTACAGTAACGGGATTGATTGCTACCCCGAGTGAAACTACGATCTTGACGGCACCTGGCGATACGTATCCTGTGACGCTGGAAGCGATTTATTCGGATGGATCGAAAAAAACGGTCACCGATTTGGCTAAGTGGAAAACTGACAATTCAAATGTTGCAACTGTCGATAAGGGCATGATTACTGTCGTAGGTTTAGGATATACAACGATCAAAGCCACATTCGAGGGAAAATCGATTAGATTAACCGTCGAGTCTAACGATCCCACGAAACCCAGAGTAACTGAATTGACTCCTACCCCAAGTGCAACGTGGATCGTGAAACAACCCGGCGATACGTATGCTGTGACGCTGGAAGCGACCTATTCGGATGGATCGAAAAAAGATGTTACCGAACTCGCTACGTGGGAAGCCTACAATACTGAGGTGGCAACTGTCGATAAAGGTATAATTACTGTTGTAGGCAAAGGAATTACAACGGTCAGAGCATCGCATGGGGCAAAAAAGATTGAAATTGTTGTCAGTGATCAAGCTCCACCTCCAGCCACAATAACGGGATTGACTGCTAACCCAAATGCAACGAAAATCGAGAAAAAACCAGGCGATACGTATCCAGTGACGTTGGAAGCAACCTATTCGGATGGATCAAAAAAATCCGTTACCGATCAGGCTACCTGGACAACCTCCAATGCTGCGGTGGCGACTGCCGATAAGGGTACGATTACTGTCGTAGGCTATGGAACGGCTATGATCAAAGCAACGTTTGAGTCAAAAACGTTTGAAGTAACCGTTAATTCACCTACTCCCGTTCCTATTCCAATACCAGTTACACTAACTGGATTGAGTGCAAGCCCTAGTACAACAATGATCGTGAAACGGCCTGGTGATACGTATCCTGTGACGCTGGAAGCGATGTATTCGGATGGATCGAGAAAAAACGTTACCGGTCTTGCCACATGGACATCCTCCAATGCTGCGGTGGCAACTGTAGATAATGGTACGATCTCCGTCAAAGACTACGGAATTGCATCGATCAAAGCAACTTTTGAGTCAAATACGATTGAATTCACCGTCGACTCCACTATTAAGTTGCTGAAAGCTTCAAAAACAAAGGTTGCACTTAAACCTGGAACCAGTACACAGGACAATCCGATCACTCTTGTAGCTGTCCTCCAAGATGGTAGTACAGTTCCAGTTGATCCATCCAAGGTGGACTGGAAATACAATGAGAACCAGAGTGCATTTACAGTGAGTAAAGATGGAATCATTGCTGCCAAGGATTTTGGCAAAATCGATGTGACAGCTTCCTTCGGCGGAAAACAAGTCGTGATTCAGGTAGATTCCACGATAAAATCGATCCAGACGACAGTCAAAAAACTGGTGGTTGCCCCAGAAAAATCCGTAAGCATTCCTGTGAAAGCAGTTTTGTCTGATAAAACGATCGTGGATTTGACAGGGGATGAAATAGACTGGTCAATTGATGGGGGCAGCGAAAATTTTGCTACGGTAGATGACGAGGGTACCATTACCGTAAATAAGAGCGGAAAAGGAACGATTATCGCGCGATATGGTGGAAAAACTCTCAAAATTGCTCTGTTTGGTGATTCCATAGAATCTCTTTCCTTTAACGTAGAGAAGCTTTCGTTAAAACCTGGAAATAGAAGCAGTAAGCCACTAAAACTGTTGGCCTGGGTTTCGAAAACAAAAAATTTCGAAGTAACGAACGACCATCGTGTCGAGTGGAATTTCTCATCACCTCAAATTGTAGAAATCGATAAGGATGGCTATGTTGTCTCAACCGGCAAGTTTGGCAAGGGTACAATTACTGCAACGTTTGATGAAAAAACAGTAACAATCCCTATCGATGTCACGCTGAAAAAGCTGACAGCGAGTCAGACAGAAGTTGAGCTTGCTGAGGAGAGCGAGGTAGAAGTTACCTTGAGTGCCCTTTATACAGCAGACAACGACTCAGTTCTGGTTACAGAGAAAGATGGCGTAGTCTGGAGTTCCAAAGACAAAAGCATTGCTACGGTGAAGGATGGAAAAATAAAAGGACTCAAAGCAGGAGAGACAACAATTACTGCATCCTACGGAAAGAAAAGAGTGAAGATTACCGTTGTTGTAAAATCAGCACCATAGTCAAAAAAGCACAAAAGACTGTGTACCACCATATATCAGTCGAAAACGCAGCCGAAATCCAGACTGCGTTTTTTCTTTTTGCATATTCGTAGGCCTTTCTTTTATCAGATAATCGGAATTTTCCAAAGCGGATTCACGTATTTCTTTATAACGAATTTTTATATCGATCTGATGTGGTAGCTCGAGAGTAAGTCAGAGTTTGGGAGGAAGTCCATGAAAGCTGTCGTGTACACGAAGTACGGACCACCTGAAGTTCTTCAGCTCAAAGAGATTGAAAAAACCGATTCCCAAGGATAATGAAATTCGAGTACGAATCTATGCAACAACCGTAACAGCAGGGGATTGGCGCATCCGAAAAGCCGCCCCATTCCTAGCGAGACTTTATAACGGTCTCACACGACCAAAAAAAGTAACATGACCTTTGAGGAAGCAGCATCCGTTCCTATAGGGGGAATGACTGCATTGCATTTTCTCAGAAAAGGAAAGATCCAAGTAGGGCAAAAAGTTCTTGTCTATGGTGCTTCTGGAAGCGTAGGTACGTTTGCGGTACAAATTGCCAAGTACATGGGGGCAGAGGTTACCGGGGTATGCAGTGCCACGAATCTGGAATTGGTGAAATCTTTGGGAGCTGATAAGGTCATTGATTACACGAAAGGGGATTTTAACCGAAGCAGGGAGACCTATGATGTTATTTTTGACACGGTAGGCAAGAGTCCGTTTTCAGACTGTGTAAAATCACTCAAGCAAAATGGAGTCTATCTGAGAGCCGTCCACATGGAGCTATCACCGATTATTCAGGGGTTGTGGATTTCTATGACAAGCGGCAAGAAAGTGATAGGCGGGAATGCGAGTATCGATAAATATGAAGATTTACTTTTCCTCAAAGAACTGATTGAGGCAGGAAAAATAAAATCAGTCATCGATAGACGCTATCTGTTGGAACAGAGTTCCGAGGCCCATCGCTATGTTGAACAAGGGCACAAAAGGGGGAATGTCATCATATATGTGAAGGACGAGTGATGAAACGGTAAAAAAACGCAGCCTCAAGGAGACCGCGTTTTTTCGTGGGGAACCATTTGCAGGACGATTAAAGACTACTTGCTCTTTTTGCCTTTTTTGATTGCCGTTAGTTTATTCTCATAACCGATATATACACTGCTATCAGCTCCAATAATTGGCCCTGCAAAGTCATCTCTGTCGTATTCCAGTGTCCATTCTTCTTTCCCTTTTGGAGTCACCGCAAAAATCTTGTTTCTAATTGGAACATAGAGAATTCCATCTTTATCTATTTGTATTTTCGTATCCATTGGAAAAACGAAGAATCCCGAAAAGTCTCCCTGCAATTCACTAACCCATTTTTCTTTTCCATTTTTATCGATAGCGTACAAATAGTAAGGTTCAGTTGATCGATCACCCTCGGCAAGCACATACAGCGAGCCGTCTTTCCCAGCTAACGGAACGCCGACAAACTGCCTTTCGGCTTTGTCTTCATCCTGTTTTAGCGTATATTCCCACTTGAATTTGCCGTCCGGCTTGACAGCATGAATCTTGTTTTCATACTTCAAAAACAACGTGCCATCCTCACCTCGTGCCATATGAAAGAAGTGCCCATCCTTCGGTTGATATGTCCAGATTTTCTCGCCTTCCTTATCAAGTGCTGATATTCCTTTGGAAGTAAAAAGATACAGATTTCCTTTCTTGTCGAAAATAGGTGTGGAAAGAATGAACGCATTGATATTCTTTGTCCATTTTACTTTTCCATCGTAGCGAATGGCCGAAAGTGTATTAGGTGTAATCCACATGTAAATCGTTCCATCGGGACCAATAACAAGCTGCTCTTCTGCGGAAAACGATCGGTATGATACTGGCTCGTACTTCCATGCCGTTTTTCCTGTCTTTTTATCTACTGCTACCAATTCAAACACATCTGGCACTATTTCATGCATGATGTATACCAATCCCTTTGATCCGATAACCGCCTTGGATGGAAAGGTCCCATTCGTCAACGGCATGCTCCAAGCCATGCTGCCTTTGGAGTCGTATTTTTGAAATTCGCTCATTTCCTTCGTGTAAACATACACGGCTCCGTCGGTATCAGGGGTTGAGGTAAAATGATACTTCCCGCTCGTATTGGCAATGATATCCCACTTCTTTTTTCCGTCAACACCAATAACCTGGAGGGCTGTACGCGGATTCTTGTACGTAAACGTGATGTAAATATTCTCATTTAGTTGCTCAATGGACTTCCATACTGGTATGTATTCTCCCTCCTGCACATCAGGATCATTAACCGACAACTTGTATGTCCACTTTACAGGCGGTTTGGTTTCAGCATATCCCTGTGTTGGAAAAACAGAAAGCAACAGAAATGCAAATGCTATGAGTGAAAGTGTGAATGGAAATCGTATGCCCATCTTTAACTTCCTTTCAATATTCTATAATTTATACACGTTCAGAATATCATTGTTCTGCTTATTTTTCTAATAATGACATAAAATTGATATTTTTGTATTCATTTGTCAAGTCAATGCCATGTTGTAGATATACTTACTGCAAAATTGAAATGTGGAGGAATCCCTATGAGAGCAGTTGTCTGTACAAAATACGGATCACCAGATGTTCTGGAGCTCAAAATGGTAGAAAAACCTGTTCCCAAGGATAAGGAAGTACTGGTAAAGATTCATGCGACAGCGGTAACTTCAGGGGACTGTCGAGTCCGAACGTTTAATAGTCCGCTCTTGTACTGGATACCTATGCGACTATTCTTAGGTATCACAAAACCAAGAAAACCGATACTTGGAGTGGAGTTAGCGGGAGAAATCGAGGAAATCGGAAAAGATGTGAAGCGTTTTAAAAAAGGTGACCAGGTATTTTCCTTTACTGGTATGCAATTTGGTGCCTATGCCGAGTACATCAGTTTGCCGGAAGACGGTTTGGTGGCAATAAAACCAACCAATGCGAGTTATGAGGAAGCTGTTGCCATACTTTTTGGAGGAACCACTGCACTCCATTTTCTGAGAAAAGGAAATATCCAGAAAGGCAAAAAGGTTCTTGTTTATGGAGCCTCTGGAGCAGTAGGGACGTCCGCTGTACAGCTTGCCAAGTATCTTGGTGCTGAGGTTACAGGGATATGCAGTACTACAAATATCGAGTTGGTGAAATCGCTGGGAGCCAGTCGGGTCATCGATTACACCAAAGAAGATTTCACGCAAAGAAGCGAGCGTTATGACATCATCTTTGATGCTGTAGGGAAAACCTCAAAATCTATTTGCAAGAAAGTATTGACGACTAACGGGACATTTGTGTCGGTGGAAGGGCAGGGAGTAGCAAAGGAACGAATAGAAGATCTGCTCTTGCTCAAAGAACTATTCGAGACAGGGAAGCTACAAGCAGTCATCGATCGACGATATCCTTTGGAGCAAATTCGCGAGGCTCATCGATATGTAGAACAAGGGCATAAAAAGGGGAACGTAGTCATCACGGTCAAATAAGAGAACAAAGTCTTGCAAACCACTGAAACCAACCTATTGTTCACCATAGTAAACTACTATGAAAACGGCAGAGATGTCGTTTTTTTTATATGAGAACATAGGATTCTCACCTCCCCAAAATATTGCTAAATAAGTACCAATTCCCCTAAAAATGGTTATTAACCTGCGTATCCATGCGGTAACGGGCATGTCACTCGAACAAGCAAACTTCTCATTCTTTCATAAACTGTATTGTTATTTATCGAAGTAAATAGTAGCCTAGTTCCCTTTGGGTGAATATCTCGTAAACTTCTTTTTCAAGGAAAGAGATGGATCAAAGCAAAACATGATCAAGTAACCAGAAAGGATGACTCAAATGGCAGATGGATGCAACAATAACGCTTTTGGGCCGTGTGCTGAGGCGGAAGGGCACAATACGACAGCAGGTGGACCCGCATCCCATGCGGAAGGCGAACTAACCATTACTTTTGGCGAAGCCTCTCATGCGGAAGGATATCAGACTACTGCCATTGGTGTTACTGCTCATTCGGAGGGATACCAAACGATAGCTGGTGGAAATGGTTCACATGCAGAGGGGGAGCTTACGACTGCAAGCGGTGAGGCATCGCATGCGGAAGGATTGCAGACTACTGCTAGTGGTAATGCCGCTCATGCGGAAGGTTTTGTGACAACCGCCAGTGGCTTTGCCGCTCATGCCGAAGGTGGTACAGAAAATCCTGTATTTGCTCCAGGCCCGGTTGCCAGCGGTGATTTTTCCCACGCAGAAGGATTAAGAACACAAGCTACAGCCCCTGCGGCTCATGCGGAAGGGCAGGGTTCAGTTGCCAGTGGAGATGCCGCTCATGCGGAGGGTGCTGAGTCCATGGCCAGTGGAACTTTTTCTCATGCAGAAGGTCTGCAAACCAAGGCCGAAGGGGATGTTTCTCATGCGGAGGGTTCTCAAACCAAGGCTACAGGTGATGCGGCTCATTCGGAGGGTTCACTGACAACTGCTAGCGGTACACACTCTCACGCAGAAGGGAGAAATACAACTGCCAGCGGTCCCGGTGCTCATGCAGAAGGGGAACAAACACAGGCGACAGGTCCGGATGCTCATGCGGAGGGCCTCCTCACAATCGCTAGCGGCATTGCTGCTCATGCGGAAGGGAGATCTACTCAAGCCACAGCGGAAGGAGCTCATGCGGAAGGGTTTACAACTATTGCCAGTGCCCAAGCTTCCCATGCAGAGGGATCAAATACGAAAGCTACAGTTGCTGCAGCTCATGCGGAAGGATTCAGTACCGAGGCCAGCGGACCGGCATCCCATGCGGAGGGAGGAGCTACAGTGGCTAGTGGAATTACATCTCATGCAGAGGGAAATAGTACACTAGCTTCCAGTTTATCTGCTCATGCGGAAGGAACCTTTACAACTGCCAGCGGACCTGCGTCCCATGCTGAGGGACAAAGCACAATCGCTAATGGAGCATTTTCCCATACCGAAGGATTGGCAACTCATGCCGGTGGTTTGCAAGGTGCCCATGTCATGGGAACCAATGGCGGCCCGAACCCTCTTAGCGGTGACCTCTCCTTTTCCTGGTATCTGATAAACTTTGGAGTCGTTGCCAAAATCCTGAGTAACGGCTCTGCATGTTTCGATTCAACGGTAACCACAGCCGGGGTAATCACTTCTGCTGGAGCGTGCGACTTTGCTGAGATGTTTGAATCTTCAACCGGAGAGACGATTGACGTCGGCTATTTCGTGACATTTGATGAAACCGGGGAAAAAATCCGTAAAGCAACAGCAAGTGACAGCTATATCCTAGGGGTGACAAGCTCCAATCCAGGGATCATTGCAGATTCGGAAGACCCTGCTTGTGGCAAATTTTTGCTCGATGAATGGAACCGAAAACAATATGAGGATTTCATACATCCTGCAGTTACCGATCACGAGGGCAATATAATCGTTCCCGAGCGGACGGAGAGACGACCTGTTCGCAATCCCTTCTGGGAACCGGAAAAGCCATGCCGATCTCGCATGGAAAGGCCTGAATGGGCTGCGGTTGGGCTTGTCGGCAAGCTTCTTGTACGTGACGATGGAACCTGTATACCTGCTGGTTATTGCATGCCCAACAATGATGGGATCGCAACGAAAACAGAAAGTGGATATTGGGTAATGAAACGGACAGGGCCTAATCAGATTCTTGTTTTGTTCCGCTAAAAACTACTTACAAGCCTTATCAATAAAGGAGGCGCTTTGCATGTCAGATGGATGCAATAATAACGCTTTTGGTCCTTGCTCGGAGGCGGAAGGTAATAATACCACGGCTGGTGGACCTGCATCCCATGCGGAAGGTGAACTTACCATTACTTTTGGTGAAGCTTCTCATGCGGAAGGATATCAGACAACTGCCATTGGTGTGACTGCTCATTCAGAAGGATATCAAACCATTGCTGAAGCGAACGGCTCGCATGCCGAGGGTGAACTTACGAAAGCAAGCGGTGAGGCATCCCATGCGGAAGGCTTCCAAGCAACGGCAAGTGGAAATGCCTCTCATGCAGAAGGGATTGCTACAACCGCCAGTGGACTCGGCGCTCATGCGGAAGGAGGTACACCAGATATTGCTTCTACTCCTGCTCCGATAGCCAGCGGCAACTTTTCCCATGCGGAAGGTATATCTACTAAGGCGACAAACGATGCTGCTCATGCGGAAGGAGACAACACAACGGCCAGCGGAGTTAATTCCCATGCGGAAGGAAGTGGAACTACCTCTAGTGGATTTGCCTCTCATGCTGAGGGGTTCACAACAGAAGCATCAAACTTAGGCGCTCATGTAGAAGGAGCGTTTTCTCTAGCAAGCGGCGTTTCTTCCCATGCGGAAGGTAACTCTACATTAGCAAGCGGATTTGCCTCCCATGCGGAAGGGGAAGGCACTGATGCTACTGCACGAGCGGCTCATGCAGAAGGAACCTCTACAGAAGCCAGCGGACCTTCTTCTCACGCGGAAGGCATTGAGACCAAGGCCAGCGGAGTTGCTGCTCATGCGGAGGGTGTCAGTACCACCTCCAGCGGATTTGGCTCTCACGCAGAAGGGCTTGGTACTCAAGCAACAGGACAATCGGCTCATGCGGAAGGTGATGGCAGTATAGCAAGTGCTACTTCAGCTCATGCAGAAGGATCTGCAACCATAGCAAATGCATCGTTAGCCCATACAGAGGGCGGAAGAACCAGCGCAAACGGTTTGATAGGCGTCCACGTCATGGGACAAAATGGGGCCCCTAACCCGGCTGGCGGCGACCTACCCTTTTCCTGGTTTCTGGTGAACGGAGCCGCTCCTTACTCAACAGCAGGAGTTGTAGCCAAAATCCAAAGTAACGGCACAGCCTGCTTCGATTCAACAGTTACTGCCTCTGCCTTTAACACGGCTGCTGGCGCCTGCGACTTTGCCGAGATGTATGAAACCTCAACCGGCGAGTTGATTGACGTTGGTTATTTTGTAACCCTTGACGGTGCCAGTGAGAAAATCCGCAAAGCAAACGCAAGTGACGACTACATTTTGGGGATCACCAGCTCTAATCCAGGAGTACTGGCAGATGCGGAAGACCCAGCATGTGGCAAATTTCTGCTCGACGAATGGAACCGCAAGCAGTACGAAGATATCGTACTTCCTGCTATTACGGATCGGGAAGGCAATATTATCGTTCCTGAACGAATGGAGAAACGTCCTGTTCTAAATCCTTTTTGGGAACCGGAGAAGCCGTGCCGTTCCCGCTTGGAAAGACCGGAATGGGCAGCAGTGGGCATGATCGGCAAACTCCTTGTCCGAGACGACGGAACCTGTGTAGTTGGAGGGTACTGTATGCCCAATAATGAGGGAATCGCCACCAAATCTGAAACAGGTTATCGGATATTGAAACGGACTGGAACCAATCAAGTTCTTGTTGTATTCCGTTAATGCAAAGTTAGGATAACGCTGATAAGCCAACAAAAGAAAGGATGATTCCTATGCCAGATGGATGCAATAATAACGCTTTTGGTCCGTGCTCGGAGGCGGAAGGGAACAATACTACAGCAGGCGGGCCTGCGTCCCATGCGGAAGGAGAACTTACGATTACGTTTGGTGAAGCCTCGCATGCAGAAGGGTATCAAACTACTGCCATTGGTGTGACTGCTCATTCAGAAGGATACCAAACCATTGCTGAGGCGAATGGCTCGCATGCCGAGGGAGAACTTACGAAAGCAAGTGGTGAGGCATCCCATGCGGAAGGTTTCCAGACAATAGCAAGCGGAAATGGATCTCATGCAGAAGGGGTTGGTACTAGAGCCAGCGGATTTGCATCTCATGCGGAAGGGGGTTCAAACAATGTTGAATTTTTCCCAGGTCCGATTGCCAGCGGTGATTTTTCCCATGCGGAGGGCATTTTTACCCAGGCTACTGGTTCTGCTGCTCATGCGGAGGGTGAGACGACAACTGCGAGTGGTGTATCTTCTCATGCGGAGGGTAGTGCAACGAAAGCTACAGGTTTCACTGCTCATGCAGAGGGATCTTTTACCACTGCTTCAGCTTTTGCAGCTCATGCAGAGGGTAGTTCAACGGAGGCTTCCGGTAATTCTTCTCATGCGCAAGGAAGCAATACAAGGGCAGACGCAGCCCAATCCCATGCAGAAGGCTTTTTTACTGCCACCAATGGCTTGCAAGGTGTCCATGTCATGGGGAGGGACGGGCAGCCTAACCCTGCTGGCGGTGATCTGCCCTTTTCCTGGTATCTGATGAACGGTCCTTCTCAGTATTCTACAGCGGGTGTCGTCGCCAAAATCCAAAGTAACGGAACCGCCTGTTTCGATTCAACGGTAACCACGGCTGGAGTAATCACTTCCGCAGGTGCCTGCGACTTTGCAGAGATGTTTGAATCTTCTAACGGAGAGCTGATAGACGTAGGCTATTTCGTGACGTTTGCCAGTGGTAGTGAGAAAATTCGTAAGGCAACTGCAAGTGATAGCTACATTCTGGGAGTGACTAGCTCCAATCCAGGGTATCTAGCCGATGTGGAAGATCCTGCTTGTGGCAAATTCCTGCTCGATGAATGGAACCGCAAGCAGTACGAGGATGTCTTTTTTCCAGCCGTTACTGATCAGGATGGTAGAATTCTCGCTCCAGAGAGGACCGAGAGACGACCTGTAATCAATCCATTCTGGGAACCGGAGAAACCGTGCCGATCTCGTATGGATCGACCGGAATGGGCAGCGGTTGGTCTAATCGGAAAGCTTCTCGTCCGAGATGACGGGACTTGTTTCGTAGGCGGCTATTGCCTGCCCAGCGATGGCGGGATCGCTACAAATACAGAAAGCGGGTATTGGGTGATGAGACGAACCGGACCGAACCAAATTCTCATTCTGTTTCGCTAAAAAAGTGACAAATCAGCTTTGATACAGCCTGGTAGTCAGCATTTGAGCCAACTTATCTACATTCATTTTGTGCATACCGATGAGCGGCAATTGACTCCAAAGATCGGTTCCATTATTGGACAGAATGACCAATCCCGTTTGCTTGTCTCGGTTAAAAGTGGCAAAACTGCTTGATCCGTATGTTCCTCCATTGTGCCAGTGAGTAGTAGAGCCATCCTTTTCTTTATAGAACATCCAACCGTAGCCGATTCCAATCCCTTTGTCAGGAAAAATAGCATGGTGCTCTTGATGGCATTGTGCCAGCGCAGATCTCAGTATTGGTTCATCTGTAAGGTTCAAATGTGCTTCGATGTAGTTAAGCATGTCTGTGATCGTGGAACAAACGCCCCCGGCTCCTGCCATAGTGTCAAGAAAATGCCAGTGAGGCACAGATTTGCCTTTCGCATTAAAGACCGGAAGAGGGGTGGCGAAGCCGTTGCTCTCATTCATCTGTGCAATCAAGCCGATGCGAGAATCAGTCATTCCCAAAGGTTTGAAAACCTCATCATTTAGCGCATCTTCCAAGTTTTTGCCTAATCGTTTGGAAAGAAGCCACCCGAGTATCCCAAAGCCATAGTTGGAGTACTGGTGGCTTTTTTTAGTTTTCGGGCTCTCTCTTAAAACTGCTTCTATTAAATGTCCTTCTGAATAATTTGCATAAGGATCAAGCTTATCTACGATCGTATCTCGGAAGTTTGCAGGAACCTCTGGCAGACCTGCTGTATGGGTCACAAGCTGCAAGAGGGTCGTTTGTTGTGCAAACGAGCTTGATGACCATTCGGGAAAGAGGTCTGATAATGAATTGGAACGACTCCAAATTCCCTTCTGTTCGCCAATTGCCAGCAATAGTCCGATGATCGTCTTGGTAATAGAACCGATCTCATAGAGAGATTTTGCTGCGCTGTCTTCATCCCATTGACCTTTTGTCCATACCAGTCTTTCCGCTTTTGATACCAGACCAATTGTTAGATGATGAGTTGGAGGGCTTGCCCAACGTTGCATTCGCTCTTGGGTCAATATTTCCATTAGTGCATTTTTCACAAGCTTCACTTCCCTGCCACTAAGGATTTTATCCTGCACACGCATTTGTAGAATGTCGTTTCATCATATTCGGATGGATTTCTTTCTACTTTTACGAATCGTTCAAGATATGGTTGCAAATACCAAATAACACTTGCACCTAACGTTACGTAATGTTTTATAGTTAGGGTACCGGTAATTCGTCACGTGGAAGAAAGGAGATGAGAATGAAAACAACCTGGAAGGTAGGCGAGCTTGCGAAGCTAACGGGGTTAACGATCCGGACGTTACGCTATTACGATCAGATAGGCTTGTTCTCCCCATCGGGATATTCTGATTCTGGACACAGGTTGTATAACGAAGAGGACTTATCCCGATTACATCAAATCTTGGCACTAAAGGAATTGAATTTATCGCTGGATGAAGTTAAATCGGTGCTGCTTGGAGAAAATTACAATCCAATCGAGGTTGTGTCCCAGCAAATCAGGCTAATAAAAGACAATATCCGGATTCAACAAAAGCTTTTGGGAGAATTGGAGTACGTGCTCGGGCTGATGCAAACAAAAGAAGAAGTGTCAGTCGAGGAATTTACGAAGTTGTTGAAGCTCATGAAGAAGAGTCATGAAAAGTTTTTTGCGGCGCGGAAACTGGACTGGGAGCGCAGCTTTGACCGACTGGGAGATTTTCTGTCCAAGCCTGCGAATGCTGTGCTTAAAAAGGAGGAATAACTGATGAACGAACGATCTGCCAAACATGCTACTTTTGTAATTGAACGTATGTATGGCACCACGCCTGAGAGGGTATTTGCCGCTTGGGCAGATCCAGCAGCGAAAGCACAATGGTTTCAAAAGCCTGATGAGTTTGACTTTCGGGTTGGAGGAAGGGAAACGAATCAGGGGGGACCTCCCGGTGGTCCAATCTTTACGTTCGAAGCTTGTTATCAGGAGATTGTAGCCGGACAGCGTATTGTTTACAGCTACTCGTTGGATATGGGGCAAACCAGAATCTCAGTATCCTTGGTAACGGTTGAAATGGAACCCGTTGATAACGGTACACGGCTGGTCTTCACAGAGCAAGGTGTGTTCCTTGATGGCTATGATTCACCAGAACAGCGGGAGCATGGCACACAACTCATGCTGGATAAACTCGGCGAAGGGCTCCGAAGCAAGTAGGAGATCGAGAGCGGAAATAATAATGGAAGCGGAGGGATTCAAAATGTCAGATGCTCATTTGAGTGCAGGCTCTACGGAAGGTGCAGGTACCTGCGAATCGGTGCATAAGCGAATAATTAATGCACCACGTGAAATTGTTTTTAGCGCTTGGACATCCCCAGAACTTCTGGCGCAATGGTGGGGGCCTAAAGGTTTCACGAATACGTTTCATGAATTTGAGCTAAAGCCGGGTGGAAACTGGAAATTAACCATGCATGGCCCGAACGGTGTAGACTACCCGAATGAATGTGTATTTGATGAAATCAGCTTCCCAGAACGCTTTGTTTTGACTCATATCGGTCCGGTTCACCGCTTCCAAATAACAGCCATTTTCGATGACCTGCATGGCAAAACAGGTCTAACTTTCCGGCAGTGTTTTGAGACAGTAGAAGAGCTGGAAAGGGTAAAAGAAATTGTTGTTCCGGCGAATGAAGAAAACCTGGATCGTCTGACTGAGGTTGTAAGCAGGTTAACGATTCAGGAGTAGGATTGGTTCGATGTATTGAATATAGCAATTTTCCAGTAAAAACCTATATAACCCCAATATAAATTGGACGAAAACAATAATATAGGGAGTATCTAGTACAACCCGATCTGGGGATATAAATTGGCGCTCCAATTTTGCAGAGTGAGCAGCCAATTTTTTTTTTGCTATTATAAGGTTTAAATACCTATATATCACCATTGAGTATATTGATAAAGATGAATATACTGTATCTATCACGTACAAACCTCCGCCCTATATAATCGATAGGGCGTTTATATTTGGATCTCTCCGAACTTCGGAGGGATTTTTTTTTGTATGTTAGGAAAAATCGATGAATTACCAGTAAAAACCTATATAACCCCAATATAAATTTTACGAAAACTATAATATAGGGTAGTATCTAGTACAACCCGATCTGGGGAATAAATTGGCGCTCAAAATTCGCAGGGTGAGCAGCCAATTTTTTTTGCTATTATAAGGTTTAAATACCTATATATCACTATTGAGTATATTGCTTAAGATGAATATACTGTATCTATCACGTACAAACCTCTGCCCTATATAATCGATAGGGCGTTTTTATTTGGATCTCTCCGAACTTCGGAGGGATTTTTTTGTATGTTAACGATGGTGTAACTCGACAAGTTTGATGTCGTCAAGCTTTTCAATAGCAACAAAAGTATCGTTCAGCGCTACACCATTTGCACCTGTAACTGCTTTTCCCATATCAGCAGGAATAAACGAAATCAGATTGTTTACGGGCAAGTTATTCGAATGAGCAATTTGTAGGGTATATTTACTTACACTCGAGGAAATCTTGGCTTTAATCACCATCTCTCCATCATTGTTGTAAATTCGCACCATGTCACCCAATTCAATATTTCTTTCTTTTGCTAACGCAGGGTGAAGCAGTACGTGCGGTTCAGTTTTGATTGCGTGAAGCGAGTAAATATTAATAAATTGAGAATTGATTTGATATTGTTCATGAGTGATCAACAGACGATAGGGATATTTCTGGTTTCCTTGCTGAGCAGGAACATACATAGCTAGTGGCGGAAGGGAACTATCTTCAGCCGATTGAGAATAAAGCTCAATTTTTTTAGAAGGAGTGCCAAACTGTAAATTTTCCCAAGCTGTATTGGGGCTAGGTTTCCTTCTAGGGCCATTGAGAAGATCTGTCCATTGAGAAATTTGCAGATCTCTATATATTTCATCAGTAAATTCGTCCTCAATAAATTGAATGGGCGTTTTTTCTGTCGGAAACGAAGACAGTCCGGGAGACTTTTCATTTAATTTCTGGGATAAGAGTTTGGCAATCTGTAAATCACTTTTACTTTCGTGATAAGGAGGGATTGCTGGCTGATTGATACTGATCCAATGATGCCAGTATCCTGAAACAATATCCCACTCTTCAAAATTCGTTGTGGTAGGAAGGACAATGTCGGATAACTGTGCTGTGGGAGTTAGGAACAGGTCGACTGTCACAATCAGCTCTAATGATTGGAGTGCCCGAATCAGTACAGCTCGATCCGGATTTTGGGTTAACAGGTTGCGACAAGAAATCCAGAGAAATTTCACGGGAGGGTCTTGCAGGCCAAGAAGCTCTTTTGCAAAGTTATTAATGTCAATCGGACGGATGCAATTGTTCTGATCCACATGATCCGGAAAGTGTTTTGTAATGTTTGAGGTGAACTTCCATTGGGGATCATTGGCAAAGTGTACTCCACTTCCTCTTCGTCCAATATTCCCAGTGATAGCTGCTAAAGCATTGATTGCTCGAATGCTTTGGCCACCATGTACATGCCGCTGTAACCCGAATCCAGTCCAAATAAAAACAGGATCTCCTTCTATCAGCCGATAGGATAATTCCTTGATGGCTTCAAGTGTTTGACCGCACGTTTGCAATGCCTCTTCCATTGGAAAGGAATCGACATATGCTTTGCATTCATCCCAGCCAACCGTATTTTTTTCAATGAAATCCATGTCTTGCAATTGATGATCAATGATGTATTTGGCGATTGCAAGTGCCAAAGCCCCGTCACTGCCTGGCTTCACTTGAAAATACAAATCGGATTTCTGTGCAGTTGCCGTGTAAACTGGGTCAATCGTGATAAGTGTGGCGCCCATTTCTTTAGCCTGATACAAATAGGGAAGCGCATGAATCGAGGTCCATACCGGATTGACACCCCAGAGAATGATCGTTTTGGCGTGAATCAAATCTTCTAGATCAGATGTTTGGTGCCAACCAAAATCAAAATGAAAGGCATCCAGTCCTGGTGACCAACAGGGTGATCCGATTGCTCTTGAAGTTTTACCAAGGCTGTTAAACATTCCTTCTACGGCTTGATGCAAGATGCCGAAATTGCCTGAGTACTTATTCAGAGCAAGAGACAGGTGAGAATCATAGCGATGGTGGAGTTCAATGATTTTCTCAGAAATAATATCCAAAGCGGTGTCCCATGAAATCTTGCGCCACTTGCCGCTGCCTCTCTTTTCCTGAATCATGGGGTGTTTGATTCTTTCAGGGTGATAAACGAGATTTACATAGTTAAAGCCTTTGGGGCAGAGCTTTCCTTTTGTGTAGCCATGGAGAGGGTCTCCTCCTACTTTCTGAAGGATGCCATCAGTGGAATAGCCTAGCATGCTGCAGGAACTATAACAGTTGCGAGGGCAAACATGTCTGGTTACGGTATAAGGTTCGAGCATGTTTTGACCCCCTTAGGATTCAACAATCTGTAATATATGTGCCGCTCAATTATTCGTGCTAATAGTATACTAACGATAGATTTTTAGCAACCAACATGACAGAGAAGAATTGAAGGGCTACCCATGGAAAAACAGCTAGGTTTCTTGGTTGATACACAAAAATGCATCGGGTGTCGAACCTGTGAATTTGCCTGTAAAAACGAAAGGAATCGAAAGGATACCTCTCGACGAAAAGTGGTTTCACTTTCTCAAAATGACGGAAACATCTTCGGCTATCTGTCAATCGCTTGTAACCATTGTCAAAATCCTGCTTGTTTGTCTGTTTGTCCGACTGCATGCATTAAAAAGACTCGGAATGGGATTGTTCTGCTAGATTCAAGCAACTGTTCGGGCTGCAAGTTATGCGTCAATGCCTGTCCGTTTCACGCAATAACGATCATTCCTGATACGGGAAAAGCAGACAAATGCGATTTTTGTATGGAAAGGCAGAGGTCGGGAGAGCTTCCTGCTTGTGTCTCATCATGCATTGTGGGTGCAATTCAGGTCATCGACATCAACAGCGAGCAAAACTCCGGGCACCAAAAAGCAATCGTTTCCTATCAGATGAAATCCATTACTTGTCCTTCTATTCGTTTCAAAGAAAAAAAGGTACAATCACAACGTTTCTGGGCACAAGATGAGAGGGAGTGAGTAATTTGGAAACAACGATGACTTTTCAAGAGCTAATTATTGCGCACCCTTTTCAGAAAGCTGAGATACTTAGTGGATGGTCAGGAAAAGGTAATTTCTTTATTGATGTAGCGTCAAATCTGCAAGCAGTAAAGAGGCAAACGCTGCTGATTCTTGAAGTATCGCAAGAAAACATTCAAAAACTTCCAGAGATAGTAAACCATGATTATATTCAGGGAGTCTTACTCTACCATCTGGATAAAAAATACATTCGTCCAAGTCTACTTGATAAAATCAAAGAGGTACACAAACCAGTCCTGTTTCTCGACAATACAGACCTTGATTCCATCATTCGCACGATTGAGGAAATGAAAAAACTAAAGCAATTAGGACTATTTCGGTATGCGTGGGAACAATCGACCAGATACTGGCTCACGATGATAAATGAGAATCATATCCAGAAAGTGCTGGATCGTTTGTCAGAGATCATCGACAATCCAGTTGTCTTGTTGGACCCCTTTTTCTTTTTGCATTCTTCCATGCCCTCCGTAGATGGTTCGGATCAATACACATTTTTGAAGCAAAGGTACGTACAGATGAGAAACGGTTCCAAAGACGATTACCGTTTATTGCAAGAACAACAAGAATCGTTTCTGCTGTTCAAACTGGAAAACCACGGATTCCTGTTGATCAAACAAGAGCGAGGAACCATTACTGATATGACCATTGAACTGGTTCATCAGGTTTTGCCAAGCCTCGTGACCTGGTTTAAGAAAGAAGAAGCGATACTTGAGACGAATCGAAAATACGCCAATCAGTTTCTTTATGATGTCTTGTATAACAATTTTGAATCGGAAGAGATGTTGATTACGCAAGGAAAACTCTGGGGATGGAATTTTACCAAGCAGCCGTTGCTGATGGTGCTGCAATTACATTCCGAAAATGATCAGTCCCTTAGTATGGAACTCTTGGAGAGTATGAAGCATCAAATTACCTTCATCCTCCAGTCACAGGCTCTTACAGGTATCGTTACAAATTTTCAGGATCAAGTGGTTGTCTTTGTTTTTGATGAAAAGAAACAGTCCAAAAAAGAAAGAAAAGATTTCAGTAAATACCTTGCAACACAAATTCAGCAGGTACTGGCAGGCAAGTTTCCCGATGTAAGGATTACGGTTGGTATTGGGCGTTTGTATCGATCCAACCTGGAGATTTTTCGGAGTTTTCAGGAAGCGAAGATTGCACTGGAAATGGGCAGATTTCTTCAGAAAAGAAAAGGCGTATTTTTATTTGAAGAGATTGGTGTGATTCGGTTACTTTGTCTCATTAACAACGATGTTCTCATTACATTCTTCAAAGAAACCCTTGGAGAATTACTGGAGTATGATCGTGAGCATGATGGAGAATTGGTTCGAACGCTTGAAGTGTATGTTCAGGAAAATGGAGATATTTCTCGAACCTCTGACTCTCTTTATATTCATCCCAATACGCTGCGAAATCGGTTAAAGAAGATTGAAAGCCTACTGGATATCAGCCTGAATTCGTATGAAGATTTGTTAAATGTTTTTGTCACACTTAAAATTTCTCAAATAGTAACATGAGGCTGCAAGTTCTAAAACTTGTAGCTTTTTTTTGTGCAAATGATGAACAACACCCAATCTTGCACACCGAAATGTGATAGATTCACACCCTGCCTCCTTCAAACATGTTCATTTGTACAGTGGGGCAGGTGATACGATTTCACTAGAAACAGGAGGTGAGAAAATGCGGGGTAAACAGATGATCATTTATTCTTGCCTGGTACTTTCTATTCTGGTGATGACGGCGTGCACGAATCAGCCTGCAAAGTCAGAGAGTGCGCTAATTGAAAGCAGATCATCCAACTTAGAGTATCAGGGAATAGCCAAGCCAATTGTGGAAAGAAAGGTCAAAATTACGGATGAACAGCAAAAACGGTTTGATGCTCTGATGCAACAATCGAAACAGCTTCAAAAACAGGGTACTGGAGGAGAGAAGGATGCTACCAAACCACACGTATAGCCAGCATCTGGAAGAGTGTTTTCGCATGTTCATGATCCTTCAGAACTTTTATGCAGGGCGTTCATTGAAGTGGAGTGCGCAAGATTGGAAGGAAATTTGCACAAGCATAGAGGCGTATCAACTGCTTTTACCTAGTCAGAAAATATGGAAATGCATTGATTTATTGCTTGGAATACAAGAAGAAGATGCACTGCAAGTGGAGTATGAATTTAATAGGCTCTTTGTTGGACCAGACAAGCTGCTTGCTTCACCGTATGAATCAAGCTACCGAAACCCCGAAAAAACATTGATGCAAAGGGAGACCTTGCAGGTTAGATTGTTTTATTCACAGGCAGGTGTAGAGGTAGCCAACAAGGGAATGGAGCCGGATGATCATCTTGCTTTGGAACTAGAGTTTATTTGTTACCTGCTTGCCACTCATGCCGAAGAGGGATTTCCTGACCAGTATAAAGAGTTCCTAGAGAAACATCTTTTGGTTTGGTTTAAGGAGTTTTGTGAAAATATTCACAAACACGCTGAGAATCGAATTTGTCAGGCAATGGCGTATCTCTTGGAAGGAGTTTTGGAGGTTGAGCAGGAGAGGCTATTTTACCAATGATAAAGGAGGGAAATGAGCCCGATGAATGACAATAAAATATCCAGACGCAGCTTTTTAAAAGTGACAGGAACTGTGGGAGCTACCGTTAGTGCTTTATTTGGATTGAAATTCTCCAAAGAATATGAATTTCTGGGCCTTGCTCCACAGAAAGCGGGAGCGGAGGGTGCTGAACAAACATTTTTCAATGCATGTCCGCGAAATTGCTATGATACCTGTTCAATGATAACAACGGTAAAAGACGGCACGATAACTTTTGTAACCGGGAATGAAAACAACACTTATACAAACGGGAAGCTGTGCATCAAAGGGAACACCTATCCAAGGATGGTCTATTCGCCAGATCGCATCAAGTATCCCATGCGTCAGATCGGCAGAGGCAGCGGCAAGTGGGAGCGGATCAGTTGGGACGAAGCTTTTACAATCATTGCCGAAAAGATTTTCGCAATTAAAAAAGAGTATGGCAGCACACTTCCGATTTGTTTAAACAAATACTCTGGCAACTTCAACATCCTCAATTATGGGGTGGAAGGTACATTGTCCAGCATCGGATATACCACCAGAGCGACAGGAACTCCTTGCTGGCCTGCTGGAATTGATTCGCAGGCGTATGATATGGGGACAATCGCCAATGCCGATCCAGAACAAATGGTACATGCCAAGTATCTGATCGTCTGGGGAGCAAATCCTGCATGGTGTGCCGTGCACTCGATGAGCATTATTGAGAAAGCAAAAGAAAAAGGGTGCAAGATCGTTGTCATTGATCCTATTCTGACGCAGACGGCAGCCAAAGCGGATGAATATATCCAGGTCAAGGCGAGTACGGATGGTGCGCTTGCGCTAGGCATGGCCCGATATATTATTGATCACAAGCTGTATGATGAGAACTGGATGCAGCAGCACTCCAAAGGATACAAAGAGTTTTTGGATTATGTGAAAACCAATATAACGCTAGAATGGGCATCTGAAAAAACAGGTATACCAGTTGAAGTAATAGAGCGCCTGGCGAGAGAATATGCCACAGCAAAACCGGCAAATATCTGGATTGGGTACGGATCGCAGCGTCATACCAATGGTGGGGCCAACGTCAGGGCGATTGATGCATTGGCTGCATTGACCGGCAACATAGGAGTTTTAGGCGGTGGCGCTAACTACGCACAACTTACGACATGGGGCTTCAATTACCATGCGATGATCCAAAAGGCTCCAAAGGGAAGCGGGGGAGAAAAGGATCGTGCCATCAACATTAATAATTTTGGCGCCGAGGTATTAGCGGCAAAAGAGCCGCCGATCAAAATGCTGTGGATCGCCTGTCGTAATCCACTTTCCCAAGATCCGGAAACGCAAGTTGTACAAAAAGCATTTGAGCAGATGGATTTCATTGTTACCGCAGACATGTTTATGACCAATACCGTAAAGATGTCTGATCTGGTGCTGCCCGTTACGACTCCATTCGAGAGTTGGGGTGTAAATGTAAGCTACTGGCACTATTGGATTAATATCAACCAACAGGCGATCAAACCAATGTATGAAGCCAAGAGCGATGTAGAAATTGCGATGGGATTGTCCAAAAAAATGAATGAAATCGAACCCGGATCATGTACGTACCCAACGTCAGGTAATTTGGAAGAGTGGGTAGGCAAAGAATTTAATGATGGTATTTATCAGATGTTTGGACTAAACGACTGGAAAGACCTGTATAAAACGGGAACTGCCAAAGCAAAAGGGATGGAAATCCAATGGAAAGACAATCAATTCAAAACACCATCTGGTAAGTATGAATTCTGGTCTGAAAAGGCGACTGAATTTAATAATCATCAGCTCCCAGTCTATCTCGAAGAGCTTCAAGCACCCGAGGCGTATCCGATTCGCTGCATCTCACCGCACTGGAAATTTGGTCTTCATAGCCAATTCCAGAATCTTGATTGGGTAGAGAAAATTAATAACAAGCCGTTTATCGAAATTCACCCATCACTAGCGAAAGAAAAAGGGATCAGTGAAAACGATAATGTCAAAATGTTTAACGATATCGGATACATTATTGTGCCAGCCAAGATTACCCAAAATGTGCCTAAGGACACAGTAGCGGTATACGAAGCATGGTACAAAGATCAGGATTTTAACGTGAATTTTACCGTGAAAGCCATCCCGGCTGATATGGGAACCTATCAAACAGGGATGCCCGGAATTGCATTCCACGATAATTTCGTAAACATCGAAAAAGCATAAGGGGGGATAGGAGGTGGCTAAAAAAGCATTTGTAGTTAACATTGATCGCTGTATCGGTTGTCATGCCTGTGAGATTTCATGCAAAAGCTTTTATCAGTTGGAACCTGACATGAGCCGTCGAACCGTAAGAGAGTTGCCAGAGCTATTAACCGGGTCTCCTACACGAGCATATCTGTCTTCTGCGTGTAATCACTGTGATGATCCTGCATGCAAAAAAGCGTGCCCTGTCGGAGCGTATACCAAACGAGAGGATGGCATTGTCGTCCACGATCCTAGTCTCTGTATTGGCTGTAAAATGTGTGCCAAGGCTTGTCCCTACAAAGTCCCGCAGTTTAACAATACAACGAAGAAAATGGACAAGTGCAGCATGTGCTATCAATTGCAGGATGAAGGAAAACAACCCATCTGTGTATCCAAATGTCCAATGGATGCATTAGAAGTGATTGATTTGGAGAAGGAAAATCGAGCCAACCTCGAAGTATCTGTCGCTGGATTTGCTAACACGGCCATTACCCACCCGACTACTCGATTTATCCTACCGAAAACAGGAAAGCAAGTAAGGAGGGACGTGTAATGCATGACTTTCCACTCGTACTCTTCACTGTTTTATCTCAGGTTGCAATTGGTGCACTTGTGACCTTATGGCTGCTGGAGATAACAGGCAAAAAAATTTCCGTTTCATCTGGCTTTACCATCAGTTCTGTAATTGCTGGCATTGCAATCGTCGGAGTGCTAATCTCCTTATTTCACTTGGGGCATCCGTTGGAAGCGTATCGGGCGATTCTTAATATTGGCGAGTCCTGGCTAAGTCGCGAGGTTACTGTATATGCAATATTCATACTGTTCAGTCTGATGTATTGCTATTTTTGGAAAGCAGACCGCCCTGCCAATCGAAAAACAGTTGGTGCTTTAGCTACTCTGTTCGGAGCAGGGACGATTTTTTCCTCTGCGATGATTTATACGATTCCAGCGATTCCAGCATGGAACAGCGGGTCAACGACACTCTCCTTTTTTCTGACGTCAATCCTGTTGGGACCCATTTTTGTAGGAGCTGTCCTGCAATGGAGAAAAGAGCAAAACTTTGACTTTTCACGTATTACCCTGGTCAGTACGGGTTTGTCCGTCATATTTCTAGTTGTTTACCTCACCTCTCTATTCTCTGGATTGGAACAAGCGGCACAGTCTGGCGTTCAGATCGTAAACAGTGGCATGTTTTGGATTCGCATGGCTTTATTGGGTGTAGTGCTAGCCATGCTTCTTCCAACGATCAAAGGGAGCAAAAGCAATAATACAGTTACCTGTAGTCTCATGTTTTTGTTGCTGATGATAAGTGAGTTGTTAGGAAGAATCTTGTTCTATACAACGGCGGTTCATTTATAGACGTATGTTCGAAGAAAGGAGGGTGCAGCCATGATTAACTTGTTTAAATTGATGAATGCGTTCGAGCGACACGCGTCACCTGTGGAGATTCAAAAGGAAGTTTGCACTCGGCTAAAATCAACGGCAAGTACCTGTACGCTTTGTATGGACAACTGCCCTTCAAACAGTATCAGATTAACAGCCAAAGAGATCGTGATGACAGACTGTCTGGAATGTGGAATCTGTGGAGTGGTTTGTCCAACCAACGCATTTTCTTGGAAGCGCCCCTCCTTTAAACGAATGCTGGAGCAAACAGAACGTCAATTTGTGGATGAAGGCAGAGTTTATATTACCTGTTCCAAGCAGTTATTTCCTGAACAGATAGTAGGTTTGAAGGTGCCTTGTTTAGCAGTAATTCCTTGGGAAGTCTGGATGTCAATGCTGCTTACCTCTCCTTCGCTTTCTATTTATTTACCAGAAGGAAGTTGTCAAACGTGTGAGGTTACAACAGGTGAGCGGGTTTGGAGCGAACAGTTGGGGCGTGCGGAAACCCTCTGCGAGAAGAAAGCAACTCGATATTTTTCCGTAGAGAAAATAGACAGGGACTATGCCTACGATAGTAGCCGTCGTCAGTTTTTGCAATTTGCACTTCATGAATTCAAAGAATCAGGTAAGGAAGTATTCAAAGAGATTCTTGGTGAGACACAGGAACAGAGACTAGCTGAGATATCAGAAATACCAGAGGAAATCCGGCAGAAAAAAGCAGAAATAGTAGAAAAAATCCTGAGAGAATCACGATACACCTATGTGGAAAGACGAAAAATATTGTTGCATCAACTACAGCAGGATCAGAACCTTATGCAACGGATGACCGTCAAGTTGCCAGTAATAAACGATTCATGTGATATCTGTGGAGCATGCACCATTCTCTGTCCGACGCAAGCACTTCGCATGATAGAAACGGAAAATGGGCTAGGAAGAGAAATCAGATTGCAACCAGCTACATGTGTAGAATGTGGCTTGTGTAGAGAAGTTTGCTGGGAAAAGAATATTTCGCTTGTGGAACATCCCGCTGAAGTGTTGTTTCAGTCAGAATCCAGCCTGATCTAAGAATAGGGAGGAATTGATATGTTACAAAATATTGGACCTGGAACGTTGATCCTGATTTTGTTCGTTGCTTTGTTGGTTTTTGGCCCATCGAAACTTCCAGAGCTTGGACGTGCCTTTGGCAAAACGTTACGAGAGTTTAAGTCAAGTGCCAAAGAAATGATGGCGGATGAAGAAAAACCAGTTCACAAGGAGTCTTCTGAAAGCAGCAAGATTTGAAATTATGGCTGAACTAGCAGGAATAGGTGAGGATTATGTCAGGAAAGCTGGTTGACTCATTTGGGCGAGTGCATGATTATTTACGAATATCAATTACGGACAGATGCAATTTACGTTGTATGTACTGCATGCCTCCGAAAGGGACATCATTTCTACCCGATCAATCGTTATTGACGAATGAGGAGATTGTGAAGGTTGTTCGGGTCATGGCTAAAATGGGGATTTCGCGAGTCCGCCTGACAGGAGGTGAACCTTTGCTCCGTCCTGATGTGGAGTCATTAGTGGCAAGTTTGGCCTCTATTCCTACGATTCGAGATATTTCAATGACAAGCAATGGACTATTGTTGGCTAAAAAAGCCCAAAAACTAAAAGAAGCAGGGCTAAAACGAGTGAACATCAGCCTGGATTCGCTAAAGCCAGAACGATATTCGATGATAACTCGTGGTGGAGATATTCAGCGTGTACTAAATAGCATCGATGAGTGTCAGCGGATTGGTATCAGTCCAATTAAAGTGAATGTGGTTTTGATCGATGGTGTCAATCACGATGAGATAGCTGATTTCTTGCGATTAAGTATCACTTTGCCCATACACGTCCGGTTTATTGAGTATATGCCAATTGGGTCCTTGAAACCTTGGAAGAATGGTTTTCTACCACTAGATCAGGTGATCCAAACTTGTCACATGCATGATTGGAATGCAAGGCCAGTGCAAGCAGAAAATGCAAATGGACCAGCCAGGTATTACAAGATCGACGGAGCAAAGGGGCAGTTTGGTTTGATTCATGCGGTAAGCAATCACTTCTGCCATTCCTGTAATCGCCTGCGTTTAACGTCCGATGGCTATCTCAAAGGATGCTTGTTTTGGAACGACGAATCCTACATTCGAAAATGGATAGATAGCGAAACTGACATGATAGAAATGATTCACCGAGTACTAAACCAAAAGCCAGAGTCTCATGAAATGTCAAAAGCCTATATGCTGACACATGAAGATTCGATGACCGTAAGAAGCATGTCCCAAATAGGAGGGTAATGTCATGTCTCTTGTTAATCATCTCGGTGAATTACGTAAGCGGCTCATTCGGATTGGCATTGTACTCGTTTTATCAATGATAATTAGTTTGTATTATACGCCTGGTTTTTTGTCCTTGCTCCAAGGAACAGCGCCAATCAAGGTGGTATGGAACGTTTTTTCTCCAGGAGACGTGTTGAGTATCTATATGCAATTATCCTTTTCGCTGGGGCTTATTATTACAGCGCCCTATGTCATGTATCAACTTTGGGCATTTGTCAAACCAGGACTGAAAAAATCAGAACAAAAAGCAGCCTTAAAATACGTCCCTTTTTCAGCATGTATGTTTGCGATAGGAATGCTATTTGGCTACTTTGTCGTGTTCCGCATGGTACTTCTGTTTACCAACTCGTTAAATATGCACATGGAAATACAACAAATGTATGGATTGGATAAATATATATCCTTTTTGTTGGGGATTGTGATTCCTGTAGCTGGCGTTTTTGAACTTCCTGTGGTGGTGATGTTTCTGACAGTGATCCATATTTTACATCCAGACATCCTGAGGAAATATCGCAAATACGCCTATTTTCTCTTGTTTATCGTAAGTGCGATGATTACGCCACCAGATGTTATTTCTGATCTAATCGTTTGTATCCCTCTTGTTCTTTTGTATGAACTGAGTATCTTTCTTTCAAATTTGGTGATCAGGAAACAAGAGATCTATCAAAGAACGATAGAGATTGCTTGATCGTTAGAATCTCTCCAACTTCGGAGGGATTTTTTTTTGTAAATTTTCATGGTTCGAGTTGAAAAGTGCTGGTCACCTTATTGCATGTGTTTCTGTATTTGTTAATATGAATGAAATGGATGAATATGGATGTTGAAAATAGTAACAAAAGGAGATGTCTATCGATACTTTGAAAAACTATGATGTCTCTAAGGAGGGGAAGATGGAAATGCTGAAAAATGAAGAAATCAAAGCGTATTTACATAGACTCGGAATTAAAGAAATTGAGCCGCCTACCCTTTCATTTTTGTCTGAACTACATAAAGCGCACGTGAAAAATATCCCGTGGGAAACCATTGATATTTTCGCTGGAAGGCCGAC
Organism: Brevibacillus nigriterrae; assembly: GCF_049846925.1. Lineage (NCBI taxonomy): Bacteria > Bacillati > Bacillota > Bacilli > Caryophanales > Paenibacillaceae > Brevibacillus > Brevibacillus nigriterrae. Next base: position 26,985 of record NZ_JBNCMT010000002.1, on the reverse strand, counting down.
TGCTATTGATACCAGGGAATCCGTGCAACTGATGATCAATGGTAGAAGCGGTTATTGTTTTCATCTGAACGGAGCGTTTAGCGAGCTTCTTCGTTCCTTGGGTTATCAGGTCTCTTGGCATCGAGCTGGTGTTCAGCCGATGGGAGAGCAGCCTCGAATCAATTCCTTTCACCTTGGACTCACTGTAAAATTAGAGAATGAACGGTGGATTATTGATGTTGGTCTTGGAGATATGCCATTTGAACCACTGCCTCTGCAAGCTGGAATCTATGACCAAGATCCCTTTATTTATAAAGTGACTGAATCAAGTGTCGTTACCAATGGCTGGCGATTGGAACATGATCCACTTTCTACATTTACTGGAGTAGATTATGATCCTGAGGTTGTGGATGAGCTGGAAGAGTTTTATCCGAAACACGAGCATTACAGCCGATCTGCAAATTCACCCTGGATCAATCTGTTTCTTGTCCGACATCGGCATGCGACTGGAAGCAATGAACTGAGAGGTTGTGTCTGGAGCAAACGGGAGAAACATGTGATTGAGAAGATAGAGATTCTATCAAAATCACAATGGTTTGAAGTCTTGGGGGATATTTTTGGCGAACATCTGGTGAATTATAGTAAACAGGCGCGAGACGATCTGTGGAACAAGGTTCAAGCGATTAATGAACAATGGAAGAAAACAAAATCACTAGAGAAAGAGGTAGAGTAAGAATGAAAAACAAAATCCAAAAAATCACGCCAAACCTGTGGTTCGACACACTAGCAGAAGAGGCAGCGAAGTTCTACACTTCTATCTTTAAAAATTCTAGTATTGGAAGAATCACTCGATATACAAAAGTGGGACATGAAATCCACGGAAGATCAGAAGGTGCCGTAATGACGGTGGAGTTCCAGTTGGAAGATCAACAATTCGTTGCATTAAATGGCGGCCCGCAATTTCCTTTTACTGAGGCCATCTCTTTTATTGTCCATTGTGAGTCACAGGAAGAACTGGACTACTTTTGGGAAAAACTCTCCGAAGGCGGAGACGAAAAGGCACAAGTGTGTGGTTGGTTGAAAGACAAGTTTGGTGTGTCGTGGCAAATTGTCCCAGCCGAAATGACCGAGCTCGTGAGTGGCCCCGATCCACAAAAATCGGAAAGAGTATTAAAAGCCATGTTCCAAATGAAAAAATTGGATATTCAAGTGTTAAAGCAGGCATATGAGGGGGAGCAGTAGTAGGAAGAAGACTTATGGAGGTATGAACATAGGATGAAACCACGAATTACTGTCATTACTTTGGGTGTAGATGATTTGGAACGATCACTGAAATTTTATCGTGATGGGCTGGGGCTGCCGACTCAAGGGATCATCGGTCAGGAGTTTGAGCATGGCGCCGTTGCTTTTTTTGACTTACAAGCAGGTTTAAAGCTCGCCATTTGGAATCGTAAAGACCTCGCTCATGAGGCAAAGGTTGTTCAGACCGCACCGAATCCTACTGAATTTACGATTGGTCACAACGTAGGCAGCAAGGAAGAAGTGGATCAGGTGATGACACAAGCCCAATCTGCTGGAGCGATCATAACCGACCCGGCGCATGATACCTTTTGGGGCGGATATTCCGGTCACTTCCAAGACCCGGATGGACACTTGTGGGAAGTCGTCTGGAATCCACAGTGGGAATTGGAAGAATAACTTTCCCTCCAATTCCAAGTTTTGTTATGATGGTTGTGGGTAATGATGGGGCATTGACTCCTATGTGCGGATTTCTGAATGATCCGACAGTGCTGCATTCCACTTGGATGGTCAGTATGCTGGAGCACAGTGACATCCTTATCCCACCATGCAGAGGTTCGATTCCTCAGCTCACCCTTTCAAGGTGACTTCTGGTCGAATCGCTTGATGAACAATCAAGCCTTAAAAATCTAACCTATTCTTTATTGATCATCCTCTGTGGCAAGCCCACACTGAAATGAACGCTTTGCAGGCTGGTGGATATCGGATGAATCAGCTTTTCGCTTTGCCGTGAAAATCTTCTTCAAGCAGTCGAAGTGGAGCAAATGAGTAACTGGGAAAGAGTCTTGTGCGTTCATGCTTAAATCAGACTCCGCATTCATTTCAGGAGGATTTCAATAAAGAGATAAGCAAGGGGAGAGAGAAATGAAAAAAGTGATCATTCAAGACGATGAAAGAGGCCTTCTCTTCAAGGATGGCAACTACCAACGTTATCTTCAGCCGGGGAAGTATTTCTTTCCACCCTTTGTGAATAACGAAGTCATTAAACTGAAAATCGATCAGCCGTTTCAGGTGCCCGATAAAAATATCAATCTTCTACTTCACGATCCAGAGTTGAATAAGGATTTGGTTGTAGTGGAAGTGAAAGATTACGAATATGTCCTTCATTACGTGGATGAGAAATTCAAGTCTGTCCTGACCACGGGGAAGTACGTATTTTGGAATCTGTTACATAAGCACGACTTTATAACAGTCGATACAAGAGAACCAGAGGTACGTCCGGAGATTGATCGGTCGATTTTCAGCAGCCCTCGGGTGAATAGTTATGCTATTATTTACGAGGTTGCGAGTTATGAGACGGGCATTCTCTTCTTTAACAACGTCATGCAGCGTACTCTACCACCGGGCAAGTACTATTTTTGGCGAGGGCCCGTCTCCATTCAAGTAAAACTGATTGATTTACGCCAGCAGCAATTGGATATGACTGGACAGGAAATGATGACTGAGGACAAAATTGCGCTTCGGCTTAACTTTGTCTGCCAGTACAAAATTGTGAATCCTTTGAGAATGATGGAGATTAAATCATTTGAAGAGCAAATCTATATTTTGTTGCAGCTTGTTTTACGAGAATATGTCGGTACGCTGAAGCTTGACGACCTCTTGCGAACCAAGCAGGAAGTAGGACAATTCGTTTTGTCACGATTGCAGGAAAAAAGCGAGGATTTCGGCGTGCAGTTCCTGTCTGCAGGTGTAAAAGATATTATTTTGCCTGGTGATATCAAAGAGATTTTGAATATGGTGTTACTGGCAGAAAAGAAGGCACAGGCTAATATTATCACTAGAAGAGAAGAGACTGCATCGACCAGAAGTCTACTCAATACGGCGAAGCTGATGGACGAGAATCAGACTTTGTCCCGTTTGAAAGAGTTGGAATATCTGGAGCGAATTTGTGAAAGGATCGGACATGTCTCTTTGTCCGGTGGAGGAAATTTGCTAGAGCAACTGAATAGTCTATTTACTGCTAAAAAATAGAGGATATAGGAGATTGGGAGAAATGAACCGAACGATAATTGCCCTACTTTCTGTGATTGCAATCGGAGCTGTTGTCTGGATGCTGTTTTTTCAGACGAGTAGCACGATTCAACAGGTGACAACTACACAATTACAAGAAAAATTGCAGCAACAGTTGAATTCCTCAGCCGTGTTCATTGACGTGCGAGAAGAGAATGAGTATACGGAAGGGCATATTGAGGGGATTGCCAATGTACCTCTGAGCTCTTTACCGAATCGTTTAGCTGAAATTCCCAAAGACAAAGAGGTCGTTATCATTTGCCGGAGTGGGAACAGAAGCATGCAAGCAGCGAAATTGCTTCAGGAGCAAGGCTATACGAATATTGTGAATGTTTCAGGTGGTATGCTTGATTGGAAAGGTCCAGTAAAAACAGGCAAATAAATGTGGATGGGGTGGGGCTGGATGCTTCGCCCCATCCTTTGTGTTACAATGGAAAATGCTTGTAAGCACAATTGAGTAGGAAAAACAAGAACCATGAGATAGAGAAGGGATTTCCGCATGAGAATCAATAAATTTATAAGTGAGACAGGAGTATGTTCGAGGCGGGAAGCTGACAAGCTGATTGATGCCAAGCGGGTAACCATCAATGGGCTAGTGGCGGAGCTTGGCAGTACGGCAGAACCGGGTGATATGGTCATGATCGACGGCAAGCCGATCGGCACCAAGAAAAAGCCAGTTTACATCGTCTTGAACAAACCTGTTGGCATCACGAGCACAACGGAAAAGCATGTTCAGGGCAATATCGTAGATTTTGTGAACCATCCAGCGCGGGTATTTCCGATTGGGCGTCTCGATAAGGATTCAGAAGGGCTGATTCTGCTCACCAATGACGGAGACATTGTCAACAAGATATTGCGGGCAGAAAATAATCATGAGAAAGAGTATATCGTCACGGTGAACAAAATGATCACTCAGGAATTCTTGCAAGGGATGTCTAGCGGAGTCAAGATTTTGGGAACCAAAACGAAACCGTGCAAAGTAAGCCGTGTCAGTGACAGGGTGTTTCGGATCATCCTGACACAAGGACTCAATCGTCAAATTCGCAGGATGTGCCAGGCATTTGGATACCAGGTGACCCGACTGCAACGGATTCGGATAATGAATATACGGTTAGGTGATCTGAAAATCGGCCACTGGCGCAATCTGACAAGCAAAGAATTCAATGAATTAATGAAATTGTTGGAGTAGGAAGCCGTTCGATATGAACTGTAACCAAAAACGCTCATTCCATTACGGAGATGAGCGTTTTTATTTGAATTGGTGTTGTTAAGCAGGTTTATATTCGAGTAAACCCTTCTTCTTCCAGATATTGTGTCGCCTCTTCATACGAACCGAAAGACTCCTCCAGATTCAACCCGGCGTAAATGTTCCACCACTCATCCTCGTTCAGCAGGATCAGGGTCTGATTGTCGGGTCCAGCCCAGCGTTCCTCCTGTCCTTCTCCGATAATCGCTTCTTCTGCTTCTGTCCGAGGCGGTTCAGAAAGTGATTGAATGGATGAGCGAATCAATTTTTGCAAGGCATCAGCAGAAAAGTCACGGATATTTACGAAGCCCTTGTCATCTGTTTTATATCCGCGAATCAGTCCTGCATAAACGAACCCGTTTCCATTCGGATGCAGATGATATACCACATTTTTCTTTTCGTGTTTGCTTTCCTCAAACTGGTAGTTTACTCGGCCGAGCGATACGGCTTTTTTTTGCAGTTCTGGAAAAGATTCAATGATAGCAGTTTTTTCTTCAAATGTAAGCATGAAGACCCTCCAACACACGTGGTTTGTAATTTAGCGATTATACCACACGGCACATTATGGAAGAAAGCGCTCAAAGGGGTGGAGGGGAATGAATAATCCAACTCAACCTAGGAAATAAGTTGAATAGACCTAAGAAAGGGGTTGAGTTTTCATTATGAAAAAAACCAGAATGTCAGTTATTGTAATGGTGCTTATGTTGGCAATGGGTGCTTCAGCATACGCTGAAACAGGTGGTACAAGAGCAGGCGTAGGGGTTGGTGGAAGCGGCGCAGGTTTTACGACGGGTACAGGGACAGGCTATAACACTTATGGGACAACCGGAGGCTCTGCTGGTACAACAGCAGGTACAACGGGTACGACAGGTTACAACAACACCTATGGCACATACGGCACAAATGGAACTGGTATGACCAATAATGGTACGTTTGGTACGAATAATAATGGTTATGGCACAAGGGCTGCTGCTGGCGACAATGATGTTGACTGGGGCTGGCTTGGCTTGTTAGGTCTGGCAGGATTAGCCGGAATGCGCAACAGAAGAGACAACAGAGAACCTCAACGGTAAATCTTTGCAACCAGTAGCCCGCCTTTTGCAAATGCAGAGGCGGGTTTTCGAATTTAGGAATCAGTATCGGGTTATACTATGTGTGCGAGGAGGAGACAGGAGAGTACCGCTTTTCCACACGACAAGCCTCGTTGGGGAAATGAGCAGATTGTTTCTTTCGTCGGTCGAGAATGGCAGTAGCGTCAATACAAAAATTTTGCCTTCGGTTGTTATAGAATTGGATGGTCAACAAAGACTCCAAGGGATCTATACCGGATTAAAAGGTGTTGATGTTGAAGGGGAGGAACTCTTTCTTAATTTATTAGAGAACGCAAAGGAATTCGGGCTTATGTATGATTTTCGTTTTTTATCCGAAGAGGAACGTGATCAATTAACAGAAACCCAATATTCGAAATAACGGTATTCAAACTGTGTTTGCGACTGTGCATGTATGCAGACTAGCATGAAAATGAGTCGGAGCATATCTGACCTGCTCCAAATCAATGTTTTAATTTATGTCCAAACTTTAAATTTCCTGCAACCTTGGATTTGCTTTGTTACGTCTATAAAACCAGCAACATGTTTTTTTCAGTACTACCCCTAATCCTTTATCCACTTGGAAATGTTTCCGGGTGGTTTTTTTTGTCCTATTATCCCCTTAATTCTGAATAGCTTAGTAGTAGGACAAGGAGTGATGATAAGTGAAATGGAAAAATAGAATCGATACTGGTTCAATCGTTTGGGTAAGTGTAATGATCAGCCTTTTCTTAATACTGCTAGTTTTTGGTTTGTTTACGAAGGTAGCTTGAAAAATAACGAAACACCCCAAGGGAAAAACTGCCTTGGGGTTCTCGGTATGTTTACCAAAAACCACTCTCAAAATATTCTTCACTTCGTTTTTTTAGCTCCTGTTTTTTTTGGTCTAGCACCTGCTTCACGCTTGACCAATCCGCCGTATGATTTCCACTTGGAATCGACATATTCTGCTCAGCTAGAATGGTTTGAAGTACCTGTTCGTCATCTGGCGAGTTGTATTTCTCTTCGAAGTTTCCTACTACCCTTATTTCCTGAATTTTCTTCTGAATATCTTCGGGTAACATGTAGACATCTCCTATCAAGCTGTTTACTACCATGTTCCCCTTGTATTGGTGCACTTATCCATACATCCTTCATCCTTGAAGTTATCATTGAAATATCAAAATGATTAGACTAATACCTAATTAGGTTATTATCTAAATACGCATTTTACTATGGGGGTTTGGCGGTTATTTGCATGAGCCTGGAAATGACAAAGTAAACTTGGTTCCTTTACCATACACGCTGTTTATGCTCACTTTGCCGTTGAAAGCATGGACGATGCTAAAGGCGACCATTGTGCCTAATCCAGTCCCTTTGTCTTTGGTTGAATAATAGGGTGTTCCCAGGCGGGCAATTTGTTCTGCTGTCATTCCTGTTCCTGAGTCGGTAATCTCAATTACCGCCATCTGATTGTGAAATGAATTGCAGATGGATAATGTACCCCCGTCTGGCATTGCCTCGATCCCGTTTTTCACGAGGTTAATCAGGCATTGATGAAGTTTCTGCCTGTCACCAGATATGATACAAAGCTCGTTTAACTCCTTATGTAACTCTACATTGTGCATAGTGGCATATGGCGCCATCACATCCAGTACGTACTTGATTTCATCAGAGACATTCAATGTTACGATACTGCTTAATTGAGGCTTGGCCAAAGTAAGATAATCGGTAATGATAGAACCGGCTCGATCCAGCTCTTCTAACGATAGCTGAAGGAACTCATCACGCTTCCCTTTGGGAAGATCAGCCTTTAGCAGCAACTGGATAAATCCTCTGGTAACAGTCAGAGGGTTTCGTATTTCATGAGAGACGGAAGCAGCCATTTCACTTACCACTCTCAACTTTTCAGCACGGTTTATCATTTCTCTCAGCACAGTATTTTCCCGTATACGCTCTACCATGAAAGTAACAAGTAAGGCAATAATGACTTTCATTAGAATGAGTTCTTCTGCGACGAAAATCATAAAGATGGGCAGTTCGCAAAAAATCAAATATAAGAGGTTTGAAAATACTGATGTGGAAAATGCCAGAGATGTTGTGACCAGTAATTTGGATCGCATGGTGAATCCTTTGTAGTGAGGAAGTATTATGTAAATGATTGGCAGCATGGAGCCATAAATTACAAGGTTTGCTAGGCTACCTGTTCCCCCTAACAAAAATCGATAACCAATGATCTCAATGGCAAGTACAACTGCAGTAGGAAATCCGCAGTAAAGAGAGGCAAGGATAAAAGGAATGAAGCGAAGGTCAAAATGATAGCCGGGTATGATAATAGACGGGAAGCTCATACATAGGAAAATACTAATCGCTGAGAAGGAAGCAATGATTAATTTGTTTTGTTTCTTGGTGATATGAAATCGATCCAGAGAAAGGATTTGATAAAGGAATAATGGGAAGATAATAAAAAATACATTAATCAAGATGTCTTTCCAAGCATGGCCCACTTCGTCGCACCTACTAATCAAGAATATATTTCCATAATTAAGTTATACTAGAATCGTTTCCAAATACAAGTACAATGTTGTGCTGTTCAATTATTTTTGCATATATTTCCTTGAGAGAATGTGGTAGTTTTGTAGGTGTGATATTTGTCCATTACGGAGGGAGAGTTACAAATGAGTGTACATATCGGTGCCAAAGAAAACGAAATTGCCGAAACGGTCCTGCTGCCTGGCGACCCGCTTCGTGCCAAATATATAGCGGAGAATTTTCTGGAGAATGCCGTTTGCTACAATGAAGTACGTGGAATGCTTGGTTTTACTGGTACATATAAAGGCAAGCGAGTTTCCGTCCAAGGAACAGGTATGGGAATACCATCCATCTCTATCTATGTGAATGAATTAATGCAAAGCTATGGGGTTCAAAACCTGATTCGTGTTGGTACTTGTGGTGCCATCCAGGAAGATGTTCGAGTAAGAGACATTATTATTGCCATGAGTGCTTCAACGGATTCAGCAGTAAATCGCATTCGTTTTAACGGAATCGATTTTGCTCCTACTGCCAATTTCGATTTGCTCAAAAAAGCGTATGATACGGCATCATCCAGAGGCTTGGCAGTGAAGGTCGGAAATGTATTTACGAGTGATACTTTCTATAACGAGGATAAAGAGAGCATCAAGCGTTGGGCAGACTATCAGATATTGGCACTGGAAATGGAGACAGCAGCTCTGTACACACTTGCTGCCAAGTTTAATCGCAAAGCACTGTCCATTCTGACTGTAAGCGATCATGTGATTACGGGTGAAGAGACGACTGCAGAAGAACGTCAAACCACTTTCAACGACATGATTCATGTGGCTCTGGATTCATTGCTGTAGTCATTTCTTCCTTTAGGGATAGGTTCCAGTTTACTCGATTGAAATATGCGTTCGGTCTCGTACAAATGCCGTGACAAGCAATCGGAAAAAAGCGTAGACTATCCTATCCTAACGATAAGGGGGGAGCCATCATGTACGGAGAAGATGCAAAATCTTTTAGTTTCAAAAAAGGCAAAAAGGTTATTGTTGTAAAAGTAACAGTTATCGTTAAAGAGGATAACAAAAAGAAGAGACACCACAACAGAAAAAAAAATAACCATTGCTGCTGGGAGTAAATCTTAAAAAGAGAGCAGTTAGCATGCAACAGGCTAACTGCTCTTTTTCATTTTATTTGTACGGCTTTCCAGTGACAAAACCCCACATTCGCTTGGCAATCCACCATGGGCCAACCAGTAAAAAGATTGGATTTTTGAAAAAGGAAGGAGGGTTGCCTTCAAAAAAATGACCAATAAATTGAAACACCCATCCGAGGATAAACAAACCGATCCCCCACTTCCAATCAAAGAAGAAGACCGGAAGCGAAACAACGATCATCGGTATACCAATCGCATGTGTCAGCTTGTTCATAGGATGTTGATGGTCCTTTTTATACCGTTCCATAAAACTCATCTTTTGTTCCATCAGCTCACCTCGTAAGCGTTTTCATTACAGTAAGCATACCATAAAGAGTGATAAAGTTCACAAAATACCAAAAATTCAAAAGAATATAGACAAACCATCTGTGATATACATTCCGACGGGAGGAAAAAGGCTTGGCGAGGCAGAACTTTTTCGAACAAGGCACAATACATAGGGGGATGAGAATGAAACGGTATGACAAATGGAAGTATATGCTTGTTGGTTTTTTGTTAAGTACTGTGTTCTGTACAGGTGCTGTTTTTGCGGCCACGAAGATTGACGTGAACTTTTTACCTTTACAATTTTATTTTGACGGTCAGCAAAAACAACCTGCCAGTGGGCAACAAGGGTTGATCTACAACGGAACGACGTATGTTCCGCTTCGATTTATGGCAGACTCCATCGGTAAATCAGTCACGTATGTTCCCGAGACACGCTCCGTATATGTGGGAAAGGCCCCGAAAGGTACGGTTACCTATCTGACTGCATTGAAACCAAGTACTTTTGACAAAAGCAAAGGGAATAGTGGAGATATGGTGAAACCGATTACGTCTTTCACTACGGTATCAGGCAAGGCATACTCGAATGGGTATGAAGTCGTGAAAGGATTCAAGCTGGACCGAGGCAATTTTAAAGCAGAATATATATTGAGTAAGGGCTATACCAAATTCCTGGCTGAACTGGCTCCCTCCATCTATTGGGCTGATAAGCCAGTTGATCCGGATGTAGGCAGATTTAAAATTTTTGGTGACGGTAGAGAAATTTATGATTCAGGAACGATACCTTCCAATCTCGAGGAACCGATCAAGATCGACCTGGATGTAAGTGAATACAACAAACTTACAATTGAAGGGTTTGCAAAGGATCAGGTAGCCATGCTCGATCCACGGTTAATCCAATAAGGAGGGGGAAGCTCGATGAACTGGAAAAAATACTTGTACATATCAGCGGGATTTCTCGTTGGTTCCATCCTGTTTACCAGCGTGGCTTTTGCCGCAACGAGAATCAATGTGACATTTTTGCCGCTCACATTTTATTTTGACGGGGCTGTGAAGGCTCCGCCTCAAGGGCAGCAAAGCTTTATTTATAACGGAACTACCTATGTTCCTTTGCGCTTTATGGCCGATGCGATAGGAAAAACCGTCACTTATGTGCCAAAGACGTATTCGCTGTACATCGGAAGCTCTGTAGATGAGCAAACGGTTCATATGAAGGACATCAAACCAACGGCTGCAGGTGAAAACAATAGCAAATTTTCGGAAACAGTTACAACTAATCGGGACGTGACCCTAGATGCAGGATATAAAGTCGGTTTGGATGCCAAGGATGGGTTTATTCGCTACGAGTACGCCCTGAATGGTCAATACAAGCGCTTTGTGGCTGATCTGGCTCCTGGGGAAGCATGGGGGCTACGGAACAAATCGGATAACATCGGCAGCCTCAAGATTTATTGTGATGACAAGCTTGTCTATGACAGCAAAGCCATTCCTTCCGATCTCGAGAAACCGTACAGGATTCAAGTTGATTTGACAGGCGTTGTGAAGCTGAAGATCGATTTGACAGGCAGAGCGGTAGCGTTAGGCAACCCACTTTTCGTTAAGTAATCTCCGGAAAGCTCATCCACACCAGATTGTTAAGCGATCTGCGAAAGGGTGAGCTTTTTTTGATATGATAGATCTAAAATCACTTGTAGAGGGTTAACGGATGAAGACGCAAGAGCTGGTTCAGAAACTGTGGAATCTCTGTCATGTGCTGCGGGATGACGGAATCACCTATCATCAGTACGTTGTTGAATTAACCTATTTGCTGTTTATCAAGCTGCTCCGGGAGACAGGGCAGGAGCACATTCTACCTGTTGCCTTTCGTTGGGATCGCCTGACTGAGTTGAAAGGAGAAAAATTGCTCGAAACCTATTCTCACCTGCTTACACAATTAGGTGCGACAAGGACAGGCTTGATTGGAGAAATCTATGCTGGAGCCAGAACGCATATTGCCGAGCCAAGAAACCTGGAGAAAATTATCCAAGCCATGAATGAAGGAAATTGGTACAGTTCTTCTGTAGAAGGGTTGGGAGACCTGTATGAGGGGCTGCTCGCCAAAAATGCAAGCGAAAAGAAGTCGGGGGCAGGTCAATATTTTACACCTCGGCCACTTGTTACGCTCCTTGTAGAGTTAATGAACCCTCAGGTAGGAGACCGCTGTAACGATCCTGCCTGCGGCACATTCGGCTTTATGATTGCAGCAGAGCGCCATGTTCGTGCATTAAGCAACAATTACAGGAAGCTCAGTGAAGAGGAAAGATTATTCCAGCATCAATCAGCGTTCTCCGGGTGTGAATTGGTGCAGGATACACACCGCCTTGCCTTGATGAATGCCATGCTTCACGGATTGGAAAGTCAAATCATTTTAGGTGATACCCTTGCCGTCCGAAGAGAGTCACAAATGAATATGGACGTCATTTTAACGAATCCACCCTTTGGATCAAAAAAAGGGGGGGAACGTCCTGCTCGTCCTGATTTGCCTTTTGTCACCTCTAACAAGCAATTGGCGTTTATTCAGCACATATATTCAGCGCTCCGTCCCAATGGTTCCGCACGTGCGGCTGTTATTGTTCCAGACAATGTGTTGTTTCAGGACAATGAAGCACAGAAGATACGCTGTGATCTGATGGAAAAGTGCAATCTGCATACGGTGCTTCGCCTGCCGACGGGAATTTTTTATGCGACTGGCGTCCATACCAGTGTGTTGTTTTTTACGAGAGGTACAAGTGATGAGGCGAATACCCAGGGTGTATGGTTTTATGATTTGCGATCAGACATGCCCAACTTCGGCAAGCGAGTACAACTGACCGAGCAGTATTTTACTGATTTTATCGAGGCGTATCGTGCAAATGATCGGCATGCGATAGCAGATCAGCGATGGTCGTATTATTCAAGAGAGCAGATTCGCCAACAGGGGGATAATCTCGATCTGGGATTGCTCCACCGTCAGGCGTTGGAAAATAATTCAGATCCGGTCCGATTGGCAGAGAATGCGATCGGTAAGCTAGAAGAGGCATCCCGGCTTTTACAAGAACTGCTGGAGGATTTGAAGACGAGAAGAGATGAGGGGTAGTTATGGCTTTTGGCCGAAAATGGGTCACACTGGGAGAGGCGCATGAAATTATAACAGGTTCAACCCCCTCCAGACAGTGTGAAGAGTGTTATGGAGGAGATATCCCTTTCGTCAAACCACCTGACTTGTCTCAGGGTGAACAGTTGGTGCAGTCAAGTGAATACCTGACTGAGAAGGGCGCACAATCCGTTCCTTGCATCCCAGCCAACTCCACCTTGGTATGCTGTATCGGTTCAGTGGGGAAATCAGCATTTACACGGATCCCCGTGCGGACCAACCAGCAGATCAACAGCCTCATTCCTTCTGCTGCTGTTTTCCCGAAGTATACGTATTACTATTCACTTACTCCGTTTTTTCAGCGGTTGCTGCATGCACAGGTCTCCATTACGACAATTGCCATTGTTAGTAAAAGCAGGCTGTCCAAGCTGCCCTTTCCTCTGCCGTCTATGCATGAGCAGTTACAGATTGTGAACGAAATCGAGCGGGATTTGGCAAGGCTTGATCGAATCGAGCAACTGGTCAGGGAAGCGAAAGAATTAGGTAACGAGCTGCGTCAATCGATTCTCGCTCAAACATTTTCCAGCTACCGGAGGAAATCTGCGGATTGGAATGTGATGCCCTTTGGGGAACTCGTGAGGGAATCGAAGGTTGGTTTAGCTCGTAAACAAGTGGACCAGTCGATCAATCACCCCTACGGTTATTTTAAAATGAACAACATTACTGCTGCTGGCGAGCTTGATTGGGATGATCTTACCAAGGTGCATGCGACTGAAGAAGAAGTGGAAGCATACACCCTTTGTAATGATGACCTCCTGCTCAATATGCGGAACAGTTGGGGGCTGGTTGGCAAAAACGCGATTTTTACGAACAAATCAGCTATACCTGATCTGTTTAATAACAACATCATGCGGATTCGTTTCAAAGAGGGAGTTCATCCATGGTATGTCCACTATTATCTTCAATCACCTGACGGGTTGACCGGTCTGGGACAGATAAAAAGAGCTACCACAAATGTAGCGGCTATCTATGCGAGAGAGGTCTTTCAGATCCCTGTTCCTTGCCCAAGCCTGACGATTCAAACGCGAATGGTAGATGAGATTCAACAAGCCTTTTTGCGTGAAAGAAAAGCGTTGCACATTATGAAAGAGTCCATTTGTTTGCAATCGCTCAGAGCCGCAATTGTTGAAAAACATTTTTCTGTCTAGTGAACTGAAATGCTCACATTTTGGTAACAAATTAGTGAAGGAAGCCGATCACCCTCGTCGAAAAATCCTACTAAACTAAGTGGGGGTGGGGCGTATGGAACAAAAGAAAGAATTAGCTTACAAATTATTCAACATTCCGAACGACCAAATCCGTGATGAAGTCTCTCACATGCGGGAGTCTGTATCCGGTGGGGCAATTGATCTGGAATTCAAACAGGAAGTGCTTCGCAAACTGGCTGAACTCGATGCAAAAATAGACCGCATTTTGTATGTAATTCAGAAACAATAAATGGAAAAAGGCGCTATTATGGCGTCTTTTTTTGACTTAAAAAACTTCTTGATTCCACCGATATAGAATAAAGCACCACAGAAGCAAATATTATTCATAATTATATCAAATAGAAATACAGGATTGAGGGGATTCATATGAATCATAAGATCGTGGAAATCATGAACTCAATGGAGACATACCAGTTAACTTACCCGGAGGATGCCTGTATAGTGGTAGCAGATACGGAAAAGGTGGTTGCCTATCTGCCAGGAAAAAAGGTTGATCTCAAGGTAAAGGTGGGGACACCCATTGAGATGTTTAAAGGTACAGTGGCTTATAAAGCTTTTGAAACAGGAAAAGTGGTTCAGGAAGAACGGGGGCCTGAGCAGTTTGGCATGGCATATATATCCTCTGGTGTTCCGATTCGTGAAAATGGCAAGGTGATCGGTGTCATTTGTGCTGTTGTTTCATCCGAGCAAATTGATACACTCCGCACCAGTGCCACTGAATTATCCGCTACGGTTGAAGAAATGTCAGCGACGACACAAGAAGTTTCATCTGCATCAGCCGATATGGCTCACCGGTTGCAAGGGTTGTTAAGTGAATCAGAGAACATGATCAACGATATTAAAGAAATTCATTCCGTTTTGGCGTTTGTTCAGGATGTTGCCAGTCAATCCCATATGTTGGGCCTGAATGCGGCCATTGAAGCTGCACGGGCTGGTGAGCATGGAAGAGGGTTCTCTGTTGTAGCGAATGAAATACGAAAAATGGCTGAACAAAGCAAGGTCTCTGCCAAGAATATTCACGACCAGCTTCAACACATACAGGATGCTGTGATCAAAATAAACGATACGATTCAGCAAGTTGCGAGTTATACACAACAGCACTCGGCGAGCATGCAGGAATTGCATCATGCCTTTGATCATATTGCTCAGACGGCTGATCGATTGGTCACTGCTACAAAATAGGCTTCTCTTCAAATAAGTTGAGGGGAGATTTGATGGGAATGACGGATTTTCACATTCGAGCAGCTACTGATTCGGATCTGCCTTTTCTGTGGGAAATGCTGTATCAAGCCTTGTTCATTCCAGAAGGGGAAAAGCGGCCATCAAGAGATATTCTGAAACAGCCAGAGTTGGCAAGATGTCTGGAGAATTGGGGACGGATTGGCGACGTTGCGCTCATTGCGACTGATCGAGCCAATCAAAACCTTGGAGCAGTGTGGATTCGCCATTTCGATGAGCTGAACCGGACTTACGGATACGTAGGCGAGAGTACCCCAATCCTGGGTATTGCCCTTCTCCCTGAGCATCGGGGAAAAGGTGTTGGAACGTCATTACTCCATGAAATAATTAGCCAGTCAAAAAGGAATCAGATTTCGTCCATTTCCTTGAGCGTCAATCCGGAAAATCCTGCCCGCAGACTCTATGAGCGCTTCGGCTTTGCAAGAGTTAGCGAAGAAGGCACGTCGTGGACAATGGTAGCAACAATATGAGCGTGGCTATTGCCACGCTCCTTTTTCATTCTATAAGGTTTCTGGATCGTGAAGTTCGATTCGGTCTCCCACACTAATTTTCCCGGTGCGAATAACCTGTCCGTACACACAAAAGAAATTGTTGCGTTTATCCAGTACCAGCTTGTGCAAGGATTTGTCACTTTCTAACGTATCTGGATCAATATTAATAATAGGGCAGCGATCAACAGCGCCCGTGATACGAATGATTACATCGCCTGCTACCAGATGTTTGCCGATCCATTCTTCTTCTGCAAACGGACGATCTTCATCCAGAGTGAGCAAAAGATTGGAGCGGAAGCGACGAGGGTGTATCGATTTCCCCCAGAGCTCTTCCAGTTTGCGAATGGACGATTCCGTTGTGATGGTGAGGGGTTCCACATCAATGGCTCCGACGGGTACATGATCGGGAGTGTACCTCATTTGTGAAACCGGGCGGTCGGCAAGACGCTGGATTTCTTCAAGAAGCGCTTGATCGTTCCAGGAATATACGTTTCCTTGTGGTGTAGTTATTTTTACATCCGGGTATGTATCATAATCTTCTTCACCGATGAATTCGGCCTTGTACTCGAGCATTGCTGGAATTTGAGTAGATGTTAAGTAGCTGCCTGGTCTTGTCTCATCCAAAAAGGTATGGCTCCGATCGCCATACAGTCCATAGGCTTCAACTGAACAAGAAGCCACACTCTCACCACGGAATGATTTGACGGGATGCCTGATAATTTCTTTAATTGTTGCAATCTCTTTACTCATTTTACTTGTTCTCTCCCTGTTTATTTCTATTTGGTGGTTTCGGTTATCAAGTCCATTTTACATTATCAGAACGACATGTAAGAGTCTGTTTTGATCATCACAGTTTACATGACTTAGAATAATTAGTACAGTTGTTTGCAAACAAGTAAAATAGAATGGTATCAGGAATAAATTTCCACAGAAAAGAGGTTCGTATGAAAGACAGATTATATTACCAGGATGCTTACATACAAGAATTCAACGCCACCGTGACCAATCGGGGGATCGATCCAATCGGAAATTACATAGAACTGAGCAAGACCGCTTTTTATCCAACAGGCGGGGGCCAGCCTTGTGACACGGGAATGATTCAGGGCATTTGTGTTACACAAGTGGAGGAAGTAGACGGACAGATTCGACATTATCTGGAGAGTCCGCTGCCAGAGGATGTTGCGGAAATTGAGGGACGCATCGACTGGGCAAGACGATTCGACCACATGCAGCAGCATAATGGGCAGCATATTCTTTCAGCAGCATTTTATCATCAGGCTGATATTGCAACGATCGGCTTTCATTTAGGCAAAGAGATCGTGACCATTGATCTTGATACTGCCGAACTTACGGAAGATCTGGTACGGAGTGTAGAAGATGTGGCGAATCAGATGGTTGTGAATAACCGTCCGATTGAAGCACGGTTTGTAAGCCAGGAAGAATTGGCGAAAATGCCGATTCGTAAAGCTCCAACGGTTACCGAAAATATTCGGATGGTCATTATTCCAGATTTCGACTATAACCTGTGCGGAGGAACTCATCCTCGTTTCACCGGGGAAGTCGGTATGATCAAGGTCATTGGTTGGGAGCGGAATAAAGGGAAAATCCGGCTTAGCTTTGTAAGTGGCTCACGCGTACTTGGATTATTGCGGGATAAGATGGACGTATTGCAAAGTCTCACTCGATTGCTTACCTGTGGTGAAGGAGAATTGCTGCATAACATGACTCGTGTGCTGGATGAACAAAAAGACTCCACTCGCCAATTGCAAGAAGCTCGTCTTCAATTGATGGAGTATGAAATCAGTGAATTAAGAGAGCAGGCAATCACTCACCAAGGAATGCATATTATCACGAAGGTGCTTGATCAGGCATCCATGCAGGAATTGCAGCGGATGGCTCAGACGATCACAGCTCGCTTCGAAGACAGTGTTGTTCTGTTAGCCTCCGAGGGGGAACGGACACAGCTTGTTTTTGCCAGAGGCCAAGGAATCTCACTCGACGCAACACAACTATTGAAGCAGGTGCTCCCGCTCATCGATGGCAAAGGCGGAGGCAAGCCGGAGATGGGTCAAGGTGGCGGAGCAGGAACTGTATCGGGAGAAACTATCATCAAACATGCGCTTGAGCTGATTGTGTCCAGCGATAAATAAGTTTTGGATTGGAATTCTTGAGTTACTGGGATATGAAATAGATAAAAAAACACAGCGGCAGGACTAGGACTTATTAAAAAAAGTCTTAGACGGCCGCTGTGTTTTGTGTGTTAGATTCAATACTTTCTCATCTGAAAAGCCAGTAACTTTCAGCAAACTCATTACAGGCACCGATAAACTTTTTACGGTAAAGTGTTATCCCTAAGTAATATTAATACTACTACAACAAAGAAGAATTATTACACATATGGTACTTTTGTGCCAAATGAAGAAGGAACCTACCAAGTGACATTTTATATACAGAGGTGATGAAATTTAAGGGCTGTCAGAAGTTGTTAATCCTCGTGCTTAGGCGGGGATTTTTGTTTTTAAAGCTTTTTGCGTTCTTTAATTTTATCAACAACCGTTCGTAAAACCTTCACACGGGCGAACCACTTGTATTCAGCTTCAATGAGCTGCCAGGGTGCGTACGTCGTGCTCGTACGATACAGCATCTCTTCGACGGCTTCTTCGTAAAAGTCCCACTTTTCGCGGTTTCGCCAATCCTCCTTGGTCAGCTTCCACTGTTTGAACGGATTTTTCTGACGTTCCTCAAACCGACGAAGCTGTTCATCTTTCGATATTTGAAGCCAGAACTTGATCACGAGATAGCCGTCATCAGTCAGCATTTTTTCAAACTGGTTGATTTCGTCGTAGGCACGTTTCCATTCATATTCATGTGCAAATTTCTCAACCCGTTCGACCAGAACACGTCCGTACCAGGATCTGTCGAATATGCCTACACTGCCTTGGTGAGGCAAGCGGTTCCAAAAACGCCATAAATAGTGATGCTTCTTCTCGATACCATCGGGTGCTGCGATTGAATGCACCTGGAAACCACGAGGGTCCATCCGTTCTGTCAGCCGGCGAATCGTGCCACCTTTACCTGCGGCGTCCCAACCTTCGAACAGGATGATTGTTGGAATTCCTGTACTGTGCAGTTCTCTTTGCAGGGTGAGTAATTCTAGCTGGTATTCTTTCAGCATGGATTTATATTCTTTTTCGGTTGCGTAGCTTTGTTGTAAATCTAGCTTTTCTAGCATGGCGATTACCCCCTTGCTCCATATTTTAGTATAGACAAGAGGGCAACTATCGGAATAGTTTGAACATTGTGTGTCAAAAAAACAGCTGACTGTTTTTTTGACGACCTGCGGTCACATCAACTTTTTATAAAAAACGTCGAGACGTTTTTTACAGAAACCAG
>NZ_JBNCMT010000002.1:0-7784 GCF_049846925.1 Brevibacillus nigriterrae | reverse complement strand
CAGCTGACTGTTTTTTTGACGACCTGCGGTCACATCAACTTTTTATAAAAAACGTCGAGACGTTTTTTACAGAAACCAGTAGCTGATTGTTTTTTTGACACACTGTTTTTTTGACCACCGTGCGAAATAACCCTCGAGGCTATGCTACGAGGGTTAAATCTGACAAATATCAGGTGGACAGTCGTCACAGTGAATGGCCAATTTCAAATAAGATAAATCCTTGATGAGAATGTGACCAAGCGGCAAAATATCAATGACATCGTTTTTGCGTAAATCGGCCAGCATTCGATTGACACTTTCTCTCGTCAAACCGATATATTGAGCCAGATCACGATTGGTGAGAGACAGATCAATCAAAATACCGTCCTGTTGTTTTACCCCGTAGGTATTGCTCATGCGGATCAACGTAGAATAAAGAGCACCTGTCTTGCCATTGAGCAAAAGGTCACGGAATTTCGACTGGGTACGACGATGAACCATGCCCATCCACCGCATAAACTCCACGCAAAAATCACTGTTCTGAAGCAACAGATTCTCCAGATTCGCCCTTGGAATGATCGCAAGCTCTGCTGTATCAAGGATAATGCCAGTGGAATTATAGGACAGATTTTTTTCGAAAATGCCAACAACTCCCACAAGTTCACCTGCATTGCAGACTTGCAGTGTTAATTCTTTGCCATCCTCTGTAGTCTTGAATAGTTTTATCGAACCCGAGTGGATTAAGTAGAGAAAATCAGCACGATCTCCATCATTAAACAGAACATGGTTTGTCTTGAACGTATGACTGGTTGCTATTGTATCAAGCTGACTCGTAAAGGTAGCAGAAACCTGATCGGAAAATGACAGCCCGTTCGGGGGCATTGGTGACTCACCTCTGTAACAAATAATAGTGAAAAAAATCTATTATGATGAGTATAACAGAATATGCGCATAAGTTCATACAGAACAATTCATCAATCCCGTGAAGAAAGTCACTCGGATGAGCACTAAACATTGTTACAATACTAATAGAGATGTGTTTCCATTTGAATTTGTCACAGGATCGATAACTGAGGAAATTTGATGGAAGAAAGAGTGGAGATGGTAAGCATGGGTATGTCGTCGAAGATTGTGTTAATAGGCAGTGGGGCTGTAGGAGCAACATTCGCGTATACTGTATTACTCAAAGGCCTGGCAAACGAACTGGTCATCATTGATGCCAATCAGGACAAGGCAATAGGGGACGTGTTGGATCTAAATCACGGACTGATGCTGGCAACTCCGATGAAGATTACTGCTGGAGACTATCCTGACTGCGCTGATGCAGACCTGATTGTCATCACGGCTGGAGCCGCTCAAAAACCGGGTGAAACAAGGATTGACCTGATGAATCGCAATGTTGCGATCTTTGATTCCATCATTAAACAGATTTTGAAATACAATCAGAATGGGATTTTACTTATTGCTACCAACCCTGTTGATATTTTGACACAGGTAGCGCTCAAACTGTCGGGATGGGATAAGAGCCGGGTCATCGGATCAGGGACACTTTTGGACAGCTCACGTTTCCGTTATTTAATTGGTGAGAAATTGGGAGTTGATCCAAGGAGTGTGCACGGCATGATTATCGGTGAGCACGGTGACACAGAAGTTCCACTGTGGAGCTCCATGAATGTAGCTGGTCTCGTACCCGAAAAATGCGGGGAAACCTCCCGCTGGCATCTAAACGATGAACAGAAGGAAGACATTTATCGGGATACCAAAGGGGCAGCCTATCAAATCATCCAGAAAAAAGGCGCTACATATTATGCTATTGCGCTTGCTCTTGCTCGCATTTGCGAAGCAATCCTCAAGGATCAAAAATCAGTCTTGCCAGTTTCCTCGTATCTTGACGATTATCACGGAATCAGCGGAGTTTGTCTGGGTGTCCCGTCAATCGTTGGTAAAAATGGAGTCGAAGAGCTCGTACCTCTGGCAATCACGGAGGAAGAGGCTTCCAAATTACAGCACTCGGCTGGTACGTTGAAGCAATTCCTGGAGCAAATTGGCTTTGCTTAAAGAGAAAAAGGAATGGATAGAGATTTCAGAACAAATCTGAATCTCTATCCATTTTTCTTTGTTAGTTGACTGACTTATATAAACTACCGCACGCCCGGAGGCAAAGTAGGACGCACGTAGTTAAGTGGCTCATCAAATGTAATATAGTCCAGATTCACCATCAAGAGCAGGTATCTGCGGCCTGTCATGGGGTCACTGATGATGATATGGTCACGTCCAGCCGCTTCCAAAACGCCTGTAAATACTTTTGCATTCCATTCCCGGTTGTTTTCAAAGGTCTGATAAATGGTCGCTGTCTTCCCTAAGTTCGCACGCAAGATATTTTCGATGTACGATTCTTCCACAAATGGTTGCCCACTAGGTAGTGGAGCCCCTGGAATCACACTGCCACTTGGTTGCATCGGTACCATTTGTTGCTCAAATGGAGGAAGTTGCATTTGTGTTTCAAATTGTTGGGGAAATGGCATTTGTGCTTGCATTTGCATTTGCGGTTGCATTTGCATTTGACCGTATTCCATCGGATAGCAATGCGGCATGTAGCCGAAAAATTGATTTGTATTCATACTGTCTCTCCCTTATTGTGTACTCTGGTGCGAGATCAATCGCTCTCACTCTAGGCATCATTACCTTTTCTTTGTTCTCTTACCTGATTACCTGATTTCTTACCCTCGGAACACACGTGGACAATTTCGAGGTGTCGGTGCGAAAAAGCAGTGTGCCTTGTATCTTCCTGTGTTTCGCTGGTTATACCATTGTCCGGGACAAGCGCCTGTTGGTCGGAAAAACCACAACGAATTACTGGCTGGATGCTGTCTCTCTCCATTGACCAAACGCCTGGACAAGCGTTTTTCCTTATCCCTGGCTCTTTGATAAAAGTACGGCTTTTGTACAGCTTCATATCCGCCAGGGGATTGATACACCATATCTCGCATGCTTCGAATATTCTTGAAATCAAGGCAGTCGGATAAGATGCGATTCACGCCTACATTTCCAACCATTAGCATCCCGAGATCTCCTTCTCCTTCGGCTTCTGCCCGGATGAGTCGAGCTAACATATCGATATCGTTTGAGTTTGCTTTGATTACGGCCATTCGTTCACCTCCATGCGCACGGACTACATTACCAATATATTGGTTCCGTTAAATTAGGTGATTGTCTATATAAAAAAACAACAGCCCTCTTTTTTAGGAAGGCTGTTGAAAGTGTTTTTACGTGTTATGTACTTTTTTTCTTTTCTTGAAAAAAAACCAGACCAATGCAACAAGAGCGGCAATCCCAAGCAGTGTCGTCTCCTGATACTGATCAAGGATTTCCTTGGCGTGTTTTCCATAAAAATGGAAGAGCACTCCTACCAAATAAAATTTCAGCCCTCGTCCAAGGACTGCATACAACATCAGTTTCCAAAACGAGTACCCAAAAACTCCTGTGAGGATCGTAAACACCTTGAAAGGAATCGGAGTAAACGAACCAATTAATACAGCGGCATCACCATTCTTGGCAAACTGCTCGGCAGCCAGATCAGCCCATTTTTGGGGCAGTACCTTGTGCATGAGCGGCTTTCCTAGCCATTTCCCTAGAAGATAACCTGCGGGCGCACCGAGAACCGACCCGATAAAAGCATAAGTGGCGTACTCCAGCGAGGAACTGGGATCCATGAGACTCATTCCAATTTGCATGAAAAAGGGCGGTACAGGCAGAATAAATGAGTCAAGGAATGCAAGGGCAAATAGTCCCCACACACCGTATTGCATAAATAATTCTGTTATTTGATCGAACATGCCGGGCTCCTTTTACTCACTGTTATCAATCAAATCTTATATACTAGTATACACTGCTTCTGGACATACTGGATAGAGATAGATCATGTTAGGAGGATCAAGCGAATGCACACCTATCCTTACGGTGCCCATGAAGTCATGGAATTGCATGATGTATTAACAAATACGATCAATACCATAAATACGTTTCAACTTTATTATCAAAATGTAAAAGATAGAACACTTCGCCAGATTATTAACAATCAATTGCAATTCATGACAGATGAGTATAATCAAGTCGTTCACTTTGTTCATGGTCTTGCTACTGGAACAAACACTACAGCTTATCATTCCAACATTAGCAGCCAGCCGCTCGTATCAAACATAGCAGTTCCAAAGGACTATCCCCAAACTATTCATCAGCAAATGGATGACCGGGATATTGCCTCTTGTATTCTTACCTTACATAAAGCAGGTGCTGCAATGCGCATGCATGCAACGCTGGAATGTGCAGATGCAACGATCAGACAAATGATGCTGCAATGTGCCAACAACTGCGCCCACCAAGCATATGAGATTTGGGGGTACCTCCATTCCCAAGGTCATTACGCTGTTCCCACACTTGCCGATCTTTCGAATCGTCACGTACTCCGAGGATTTCACGACCAGCCTCCATATCAACAGACGACTACTCAGGAGTGGGAAACTCACTCGCAGTCTTCACAATCCCCGTTCAACGAAACGGTATTCTCCAGTGGATTCGAAACCCCGAATCAAAATGTGGATGATTCTGTAAAAGATTCATGAAATTGATTGACGTACTTCTTTTGTCTCCCTACTATAAAAGAAAGGTCGTTCTTTTTACCTAGGGAGGTTTCCATGAAAGATATTGGATCGGGACAAATTGTTTACTATGCTCCAGATGGCAGCAAAAACCAGATCAAAGGCGAAATTACCATTCGCGGAGAACGTGCTGTCGTAACTGAAATCATTTATTTTAATGGCAAACCCAATGGCGCAAGAGAAGTGAATTTTCCTTTGGCCAATTGCGTGATCTATTGGGATCCGGAAGTATACGAACAGATCGGTTTCGAATAGGAAAAATGTTGTCCTTTTCATGTCTCCCTGACAGTTTGCAAAGCAGATGAACTGTCCGACTTTCCTCATCGTTAGGAAGTGGTCAAACATGCTGCCGCCTACCATAGTAACGCTGGTTGCCCACTTTATTTCCTAACGATTGAGGGAAAGTCTAGGCTGCACTGTCAAAGTCGCTTTGAAAAGGACAAGCATTTTTCTTGTATGGCTTCGCAAATGGAGAAGTTAAATCACTTTAACACGTTAAAATGATTTAACTTTTCTATTTGAATCGGATGCTCCTGTCAATAGGGTGTAACAGGCACTCATGGCAGGAGCATTTTGCTTTTATCCATTAAGGGCTTATACATCGAAGGGTTCCTTGTTCAATCGTAATGTGGTAGGATGAAAGATGCATAGAGGGAGAACAAAGGAGGGATCCTTTTGATTGATAAAATTTTAGCTAAAGCACTTGCAGGGGAACGTCTTGGACTTGAAGACGGCCTTTATTTATTTGAGAGCGACCAGATCGAAAAAATCGGTCATGCTGCCAATCAGATCATGCAGAAATGGCATCCAGACCCGATAACTACATTTGTCATTGGAAGAAATATTAACTATAGCAACGTCTGTGATACGTACTGTAGATTTTGCGCTTTTTATCGTGCACCTGGTTCACCAGATGGATATGTACTGCCTGATGATGTCATTTTCCAAAAAATTCAAGAAACTGTAGATGTAGGCGGAACTGAAATTTTGATGCAAGGCGGTACGAATCCCGACCTTAAAATTGACTACTTCGAGAACTTGCTGAGAGGAATCAAGCAACGTTTCCCGCAAATCACCATGCATTCCTTGTCTGTAGCTGAAGTCATGAAGATTGCTGAGGTTTCCGGTCTTACGGTCGAAGAAACCCTGATTCGTCTGAAACAAGCCGGACTTGATTCCCTACCTGGAGCAGGTGGAGAAATCCTGGACGATCGTACTCGCAAGAAAATTTCTCGCCTCAAAGGGTCTTGGACGGAATGGATTGACGTGCAAAAAGCGGCTCACCGTGTTGGACTCCCAGGTACAGCAACGATGGTTATCGGCTTTGGAGAATTAATGGAAGAGCGGGTACTGTCGCTGATGCGTATTCGCGAAGCGCAAGATGAGACGAATGGCTTTAAAGCGTTTATCGTATGGTTGTTCCAGCCGGACAATACCAATATGCAAGCGGTAAACAACACGCCTGAAGAATACCTGAAGACGTTGGCAATCAGTCGTTTGATGCTCGATAACGTACCAAACTTCCAGTCATCTTGGGTAACGGTAGGACCAGATTACGGCAAGTTGTCCCTGTCGTACGGGGCAAACGATTTTGGCTCGACGATGATGGAAGAAAATGTAGTTTCCGCAGCTAAATGCGCATACAAAGTGAATACAAACCACATTCTTGAGTTGATTCGTGAAGCAGGAAAAATTCCTGCCCAACGCAATACCAAGTATGAAACATTGCGTGTGTTTAAGGATGGGGAAATGGCAGAAACTGATTTTGTGATGCAGAACTAATCCGGTTTCCCGGACTTTTTGCACCTCATTTCCAACTTCTTAAAAGTATATCACCGTCCCTCCAACATATACTGTAACTACAGATGTTGGAGGTGACGCAACGTGCAGACTTTATCCGTGCTACTCCAAAAAGACAAACCCGCCAGCCATCGTTCATTTCGCATGTTTGTAGATAAATACAGACAGTTGATCCCGATATCACCAATTACCATTGAGATAAGAGAAGAAGAAAACACCAGGAGTTATGTCTACACTTTCGTAAGCTGGTCCGCTGAAGAATATACGTTGGAGACAAGAGATGTTGTACGATCTTTTGTATCACTTATTCTTGTGGACTGGCTGATTGAAACGATGCAACCGCTTATGGCCAAACAGTTTCTTCGAAGAGATGTGGCACCTGAGCTGGTTTCGGAATGGGATCTTGTCTATCCGTACATTCAGACGGTGCTACTGGAAAATGAAATGATGAGCAATGCAGGCTCCTTGAAGTTGGTCTTATACGATTTGTTAATGGATTACTTTCAGGAGTCAAATGATATTGTCGTGCAAGGGTTCGTCCAATTCCGCATGAAATCCTATTTGGAAGCACTGTATGATGCAGTGGAATTGGGTGTAGATCGATATTTGGAAGAGAAGGAATACAGGGAGTTCGTTGAGCTGCTTCGCTATTTTGTTTCTATTCAGGAGACACGTTATGAGCTGGTTCATGTGGTGGGTGGAGGAACCAAACCGCTTTCGTTTTTTGATGAAAACGGGGACAGCATCAGCATGGAGCAGTTAGAGATGATTCTCCATTCCGTTGGGCAGGAATTCCGGGAAGAGGATTATTTGGTCAGTGCATTGATTACATTGGCCCCCAAACGAATCCTGTTTCACGCTGCCAATCAAAAAAGCACACTGAAAGATACGTTGTACAGTATTTTTGACGATCGACTCTCCGTTTGTGATTCATGCGCCTATTGCCTAAATACGAAGCGGGCTCTTGACTTCACCAAATCGTCTCTCTATAATACATAAGAAAAGCGAGCACCTCTTTTGGTTCAGCTTTTCTTACAAAACCACATGCAAATACATTGAGAAGGACATGGACGTATTTTTAGCCGCTTTCAGAGAAGTAGGCCATTGGCTGGAAGCCTACAGTGTGCGAAATATGCTCTACCCCCTTTGAGTAGCTGTCGGGAACAAGCGCAAGCTTTCAGTATCGACATGCCGGTTACCCAAACCGTTATCACAGATTGAGGGGTTATTTGGTAGGCTTATCCTAGAGAAAAGCATAACCAGTAATCCGAATTAGGGTGGTACCACGAGAACAACGCTCGTCCCTTTCCAGGGATTGGCGTTTTTTTTATTTTTATTTTGGAAGGA
>NZ_JBNCMT010000001.1:303489-331304 GCF_049846925.1 Brevibacillus nigriterrae | reverse complement strand
GAACGAGTCGAAATGACTACATCTTCTGTTGGGCCATAGTAGGGTTGCGTCCTTCTAACCGTAACACTTCCATTGCCGGCTGCCATAAGTATCCCCGGGTATACCGCAACCTCGGTTGAAACCTGAACCTGCCTGGATACTCTTGCTGCTAACGCTTGATTGAAGTTCAAATAGATCACTCCTCGTTGATTTTTTTAATGAGTGGAATGTATCTCATATTGAAACTTTCCTTATTGGGAAGATGCGATCGAGATAGCACTACTAAATGGGATCAAAACTTCAGATGTAGGTGACTCTTGAATTCGTAGAAAATCAGTTCCAATCTCAACAAGTATTCCAGTAATGGTTCCTCCGGTTGTAGTCAGAACAACAATCTGCTGTAAAAATTCCCGAGCAATCTCACCAAAATTGCTATTTGGAGAAAGGGCGGTTTGCAGGAATTGGGCAAATCTTGCTGAGTATAGTTCGTTTTCCAGTTGTGTTTGTACAATACCAGGCACTGTTGCGTTCAATTCTTCTTGGATGATATTGCGCAGCCATGGCTCTAGCTGTGTAGTGATTTGAGAGCTAAATTGGGAAAATTCATTTTGAATAGTCTGTCTTACAGCATTGATGAGTTGTTCTGCGTAAACAGAACCGCTTGCTTGTATTTGATTTGCAACAGCCCGTCTCAATACCCGCACCAAGCGGAGTGTATTGATCCGATTCCGATTTGGGGTTCTCCTAGAAACCCTAACACGGGTGTTACCTCTAAATTTCACTCTCATTAACAACCATCCTTTCGATGTTATGTGAATAAGAACTGGACATTATTAATAGTATTGTTGGTTGGGAACTTTTGTAATGGACAGTTATGTATATTGCAATATGTGTTTGAGCCTAAATTTACGATTCAGGAACTGAGAAATGAAAAACGGACGGTGCAGAAGACACCGTCCGTAAAATTGTTTTTTTATATATAACAAATAATAATATCAACAACTAACTACATGCGACAAATTTCACGAGGACATTCCTGACAATGGCAAATCGTTTGAAGGTACCCAAGATTGCGAATCGTAATATAACCGTTATCAAAGCTAATAATATCTTTGCTTCTCCACTTGTTTAACATGCGATTTACACTTTCACGGGCAGTACCA
Source organism: Brevibacillus nigriterrae (assembly GCF_049846925.1). Classification (NCBI taxonomy): domain Bacteria; kingdom Bacillati; phylum Bacillota; class Bacilli; order Caryophanales; family Paenibacillaceae; genus Brevibacillus; species Brevibacillus nigriterrae. The sequence continues at coordinate 330,162 of NZ_JBNCMT010000001.1, read as the reverse complement.
ATAATGTTAGCAAGTTCTGTATTGGATAGTTTATGTGAAATGCGGATTCCGCCCTCAACTGGTTTCCCATACGAATTAGACATCCGAATCAGGGTAGATGCCAATGCACCCGGTTTCCCGTATAACAACAAGTCACGTAGTTTGGTTTGTGTCATGGAGTGCATGATTCCCATCCACTTCACAAAATGGATGGCAAGATCGCCCGATTGCATAAGCAGTCGTTCAATATCTTGTTGCTCCAGTACACCGACAATGCTGTCTTCAGAAACCTTAGCATTATACTTATAACGGCTTCCATCCCGAATTTTCGGCTCACCAAACAGGTCGCCGGTTTGGAATAATCCTAATGTAAACTCTTTTCCGTCGTTGGTCGATTTAAAGGATTTTGCGTGACCTTGTTGGATAAAATAGAGCTTGCCAGTAGGATCTCCTTCCCAAACCAAATAAGATCCTGCCGTTACTTTGTGGAATGTCATGGAACTTTTAAGCAAATTGATGTTGTCATTGGAGAATATACCAATATTCCCAAAGTAATACGGGCAGTTTGTCGAAATACAGCTTAATTCATGTGCACTTAAACTGACAGTTGCCATCTTTTTAGTCCCCCTTATCGATGGATAGAGACAGGGCAATGTCAGTTGAACAATTGCCCTTTTTTGTTCGCTTATTTTTTGATCGTCAACCTAGCAGCATCGTTTTCCAGGTTCTCCACTTCGTATGAATAACCAAGTTGATTTAATTCCTCCAGTAAAAAAACAGGAACTCTGTCATTCGTGATGATCAATGTGTCGCCAGGAGCCATTTTATCCAACTGTGCTAACGTGCGAATCATCGGTTGAGGCGGCTCTAATCCACGATTGTCGAGGGTGTATACTTTTCCTTCTGATACTGGTGAAGAGGCTTCTGTTTCTTCTGGTGCTGGAGCAGGAATACTTACTTCATCTAATATATCAGAATTGCTTTTGTGTACGAAAGTTACAATCCAGTGTTCATCATCAACTTGTTCAACCTTGTTTACAAAACCTTTAACTTTCATCACGCTTAAGAGCGGCGTTGGCTTGAAGGTCGCATGTAAGACAAATACATCGTCTTTTTGTAATTTTTTAACCGCTTCCATAATAATTTCAAATGGCTCGAGTTTCTTTTTGAGATGTGGACGAACGTCTAATTCAACATAATTTAAGTTTGCGCTCATTCTCTAACTCTCCTTTTCCCCTACTTACATTGATTACAGTTTAACTTTTTAGAGATTTTTATTTTGTGATGCCTATCACAATTATTGTTAAGAAAAATGGCTAAGATGATAATGTGTCAAGAAAAAAACTTGCGGTTATCGTCATTAGGGAGGAATACACATGTCAAGAGAATTTAAAGCAACAGTTGATGCACGTGAATACGCACCAAGAGATAAACACCGTGTGATTTTCGAGACTTTCGATCAGTTGCAACCAGGTGAGAGCATGCTGTTGAAAAACGACCATGATCCTAAACCGCTTCAATATCAATTTACCATGGAGCGTCCAGGCATTTTTGGTTGGGAGTACCTCGAAGAAGGTCCTGAAGTTTGGCAAGTTGAAATTAAAAGAACGTAAGATTACCAACCCGACTGAAGCTAACGCTGGCGGTCGACTAAACGCAACTTCCGTGTTGCATCGTCGACACTCGCACGTCCTGAGCATCGTCGTTAGGGGCCCAATAAAGATTACCCAAAAAGGAACGCCTCAAATTATATGAGGCGTTCTAATGCATCTATATCAAGTATGGTAATTTTTTTGCGATTCATTCCAATAATTTCTTCCTTTTTGAGCTGGTTGAATACACGGTTTACTGTCTCCCGTGTAGTACCAACCATATTGGCAAACTCCTGGTGGGTTAACGGCAAGTCAATCTGAATGTGTCCTTTTTCAGGTGAACCATGTTCCTTCGCTAAGCGCAAGAGGAAAGAAACGACACGATGGTTGACATCGTGTGCCACAAATTCTTGCAGCTTGGATTGCAACTCCCGAATTTTATCTCCCATAACCCTCATCACTTTAACGGCGATTGTAGGCGTTTCCAACATCAATTGTTCAAATGACTTAAGTGGAATCACGATTAACTCAGCAGGCTCCACAACCTCTGCTGTTGCAGGATACGGAGTTTGGTCAAAAAATCCAGTATGGGGGAACATATCTCCTTTTTTTTGAAACGAAACAATTTGTTCATTGCCGTTCATGTCAATCTTGTATATTTTTATAATTCCACGACAAACAAAGAAGACAGCGTGCCGTGCTTCCCCTTGCATAAAAACATTCGCTTTGCGTTGGTAGGAATGTTTGATGGTGATCGTTGAGAGTTTTTCAAATTCATGTTCATCCAACTCACGAAAAGTGGGGATGTTACGAAGAATAGGAATAAGTGGACTCATAATTCATCACTCTTTTCTAAAAACTTACAGCAAAGATAACCTACTTGCATTTTGTAAGTAATAAGTTTCCAATGTTAATAATATCACTATAAGTCTATCGTATTTGTGAGACAAATCACAACAACCAGCACTAAAGTTACCTAAAATAAAATCGATATTTGTGAATATCCATTTTCGAACATGATGAAGTGTACTGGCAGGTTATTCGAGTTTCTCGGTCTGGAGGAGAAATAGTTGAAAGGTTACGTACAAGCTTTTATTATTCTCAGCATCACCTATCTGGTTATTGGGACAGGACTTGGCGTTCTCTTTTTTGTCAATCCTGAACTTCAAGCGTTTCGTCTAGTTCATATGCACCTCAATCTGCTTGGCTTTTTAACCATGATGGTGTTTGGTGTTTTATATCATGTGTTGCCTCGTTTTATCGGTCATCCACTGCATAGTGAAAAATGGGCGTGGATACATTTGTACGCAGGAAATGCTGCTTTTGTAGTTCTGGTTTTATCCATGGCCGCATCGATCGGAAACTGGTTTTCTGGCGCCTGGGTCGTTGCAGGGTGGGCTGGATTTATTGAATGGTGCACGATTCTATTATTTGCTTCCAATATCTTTATTACGATTCGCAATGCAAGAATAAAAAGTGTAAAATAGGAGGAAATACAGATGATTACTTTGCAAACTACGGTGAATCAACTGATTGACATGGATGCTCGTTGGATGAATGCATTAAATGAATGGAATGTTGATACGTGCTGCGGTGGGAATCATTCACTAGAACTGGCGGCTAAAGAAGCAGGTATCGAACCGGAAGAACTGATGCGCAGAATTTCTGAGACCAAAGAAAAGTGGGCGTAAACAGTCAAACTTCGAATGAAATCAAACGATAGAGGGGAACGCTGCGAATATGACTGGATTGTCCGGGTGCGGTGTTATTCTCGCAGGTGGAAAAAGTAGCAGGATGGGTACTGCCAAAGAGTTACTCGATTGGCAGGGAGAGCCCCTCCTGCTTCATCTCGTTCACAGGGTGTTAGCTAATAAACTTCCTTGCCTTGTCATCTCCAACACTCCCGAGCAACTGCCTCTGGAGGCTTTGCGTCGTCTGCACGTACAGGTGACGAGCGATATCTCTCCATCCCACGGCCCCATCTCGGGAATACATACAGCACTTACCCTACGAAATGAAGACGTTTTTCTTTTTCTTTCCTGCGATTTGCCTTTTGTCCAAGCAGATGATATTGCACAACTGATGAAACACGTTGACCAACTGGAGACATTTGACGCCATTGTCCCAAGGACCAATGAGCGAATCCATCCACTGTTTGCACTCTATCATCGCCGCACCAAACGTATTTGGGAAGAAGCACTCCAGACGAACAACCTTAAAGTAATGAAAGTGTTGGATCAATTGCATGTTCATTACTTGTCATCAGGAGAGTTGAGTGAATGGTCTACGTTTAACATGAATACTCCAGAGCAGTACCAGATTGCTTGTGAGAAAGGAAGAGAGATTGATGCGTTTTCAAAGAGAGACAGTAACAGTGGACGAAGCAATCCAAAAAATACTGGGACAAGCTGAACTTCTTTCAATAGAAGAAATACACTTGAAGGAGTCTTTTGGCCGAGTGCTGGCAGAACCAGTTTACGCAACGACCAATTTGCCCCCATTTGATAAATCCCCACTGGATGGTTTTGCCGTCCGATCAGTAGACACGAAATCTGCCACACCGTCAAACCCGATTCCATTGCGAGTGATTGAGACGATCGCTGCAGGAGATGTACCAGAGAGGACACTCTCTGTCGGAGAAGCCAGCCGAATCATGACAGGTGCAATGATTCCTCCGGGTGCAGATGCGGTGATCATGTTTGAACAAACCGTAAATCCGGGTCAAATCTCAGATACGGTTGAAATCAAGAAAGAACTCGTGCCGGGTGAGAATATTTCCCGGAGTGGAGAAGAAGTGCAACAAGGGACACTGGTTATCCCACAAGGAGAGTTGATTGATGCAGGCATCATCGCGACGCTGGCGACTTTTGGCTATACCAAAGTAAAAGTTAGGGTAAAACCGAAAGTGGGAATTCTATCAACAGGCAATGAACTAGTTGACGTTGACAAGCCAATGGTTCCAGGAAAAATTCGCAACAGTAATACGCCTATGATCATTGCCATGATTACAGAAGCGGGCGGAATACCAGTAGAATATGAAAAGCTGCCAGACAACGAAGAGTTGGCTAAAGAAGCAGTGCAGAGAATTATTGAGGATGTTGACATTCTGGTAACGACCGGCGGAGTTTCTGTTGGTGATTTTGATATTATGGCTTCGATCGTAGGTCATTCTGATGTGGAGCTTCTTTTTAATCGAGTTGCTATTCGTCCGGGAAGTCCCACAACAGCAGCAAAATTCCGGGGAAAAATGATTTGTGCTCTTTCCGGAAATCCCGGTGCCTGCTATGCAGGATTTGAATTGTTTGTGCGCACGTTAATCCATAAAATGCTTGGGCGGCCAACCACGGGTGTCACGAAAGTTGAGGCAATTCTTACGGAAGATTATGACAAGCCGTGTCCATATCCTAGATACTTGCGGGGGAAACTGGCGATCAAGGATACTGTACTGTATGCCGAGCCAGATTTGAACGACAAATCGGGTAACTTGACAACCCTGTATCTAACCGAGTGTTTCATTATTATTCCTGCTGGAGGGCGAGGCAAGAGAGCAGGGGAGCGAGTGTGGGTAATCCCGACGAGAATGCCAAGCTGGCAAAAAGGGGAGTAAGGTGATCAAGTGATGCCTTTTATCATGCAAATCAGCGGATACTCCAATTCAGGAAAGACAACATTGCTTACACATATCATTCGCAGACTGTCGAGTGAAGGATTGCGTGTGGCTGTCATTAAACATGATGGTGGGCATGATTTTGAACTGGATCAAACAGGGAAAGATACATGGCAATTTAAAGAAGCGGGCGCACCACTTGTAGCGATTCAATCTAAAACAAAAACAGCATGGCTTGATTACTCGCCTGTTGAGTTGCCGGAATTAATCAATCGTATTTCAACAGGAATCCCCGATATCATTCTCATTGAGGGGTTTAAATATGCTGATTATCCAAAAATCGTGCTGATTCGCCGGGAAGAAGATAAGGAATTGTTGCACAAGTTAACACAAATTATTGCCATCGCAAGCTGGTTGCCGATGAAAGCCGATTCACTCCCTGTTTACTCCATTCATGATCAAGAAAAGATATGTGAACTGATTCTTGACCGCTATCGTTTGTCCTTTTTATGAACATCCGAAGGTTTTGAGTATGGAAGCGAATATCGATGTGATGTATTTCACAAGCAAATTGACAAAAGGTGATAGAATAAAAGTGAATCATGTGAATCATTCAATAACTAAGGAGGAAATCACATGTTTAAGAAGATATTGCTCGCTGTGGACGGTTCTGCTGCTTCTCAAAAAGCTGTAGAGTGGGCACGAAAAACGTATGAAGAGCTTCCTCATTCACAAATTTCCATTTTATACGTTCACCTTCCAGCGATTCCGGTTGGGCCCGCAGGCGGTGTATACATTCCGATCACTTATGAACAAGCTAATCCAATTACGCCCGAAGAAACACCAGCTTATGATGCGTGGAATCAATTCCCGGACAAACAAAGGGTTACATATGATGTAGAAGAAGGCAACCCTGCCGAACTTATTTGCAGGAGAGCAAGAGAAGAGCAATGTGACGTGATCGTACTTGGAGCAGAAGGTCATGGACTCGTATCATCCGTACTATTAGGCAGTGTCAGCGCAAAAGTACTTCATCAAGCATCCGTTTCCGTATTGATTATCCGGTAGTATGTGAAATTTGGAGGCGGTTCCCTTCTGGGGACTGCCTTTTATATTATAGAGGGGATGAGGTTGAATGAAGGTAACCTTTGTAGGTGGAGCCAGGACAGTTACAGGATCTTGTTATCTGTTGGAAACAGGGACAGAAAAAATTCTGGTTGATTGCGGCATGTTCCAAGGCTCCAAAGAGTTGGAAAATTTAAATAATATTGCATGGAAGTTTTCCCCTACCGAAATTGCCTACGTAGTTCTGACACATGCTCATATCGATCATTCGGGACTCTTGCCAAAGCTGAAACGTGAGGGGTTCAGAGGAAAAGTCATTTGTACCAAATCCACCTATGATCTGTGTTCGATCATGCTGAAGGACAGTGGACATATTCACGAAATGGAAGCAGAGTGGAAAAATCGAAAGAGATCCAGGCAGAGAAAAGGGAAAGTAGAGCCATTGTATACCCAAGAGGATGCCATGCGTGTAATGGATCATTTCATTTCTGTCTCATACGGTAAACGCATTGAACTGACACCTTCAGTTACCATTCGAATGAAGGATGCAGGACATATTCTTGGCTCATCCATCGTTGAAATGTGGATTCGAGAAGGGGAAAATGAAACCAAGCTTGTATTTTCAGGTGATATTGGCTCCAGCGGGCAAGCCATTGTAAAAGACCCGGAACTTATCTCAGAAGCCGATTGTCTGTTTGTCGAATCGACTTACGGGAATCGATTTCATCCTCCGATCTCGGAAAAAAGCACTCAGTTGCTTGAAATCATTGATGCTGCCAAAAAAGACAATGGATTAGTGATCATTCCTGCTTTTGCGGTGGGACGGACACAGGAGCTGTTGTTTCAGCTACATAAACTTGCCAAAGAGGGACACTTGCAAAACATTCCTGTTTATGTTGACAGCCCGTTAGCCATTTCAGCGACAGAGATTTTTCAGGCCAACCCGGATTATTACGATGAAGAAACAACAGCTTTATTTGAAAAAGGAGATAATCCGCTCTCCTTTCCAGGTTTGCGCTTTGTCCGTACCGCAGAAGAATCTCAGGGACTTAACTTGCAAAAGGGGACTGCCATTATTATCGCCGCTAGTGGGATGGCGGATGCAGGCAGAATTCTTCACCATCTAAAACATCAGCTTTGGAAAGATAGTAATCACGTGGTCTTTGTAGGATATCAAGCAGAAGGAAGCTTGGGTCGCAAATTACAGTCCGGAGCTAAAAGAGTGAAAGTTCTAGGTGTAACAATCAAGGTAGGTGCCAAAATTCACGATCTTTCTTCTTTCTCCGCGCACGCTGACCAGAATCAATTGCTTGCCTGGCTAAAAGGATTTGAGCGAAAGCCGAAGCAAACTTTTATCGTTCATGGTGAGCAACAAGCATCAACCGTCTTTGCCAGTTTGATTGAACAGGAGCTGCAATGGTCATGTTATGTACCGAAACGTGGTGAGACGGTAGAAATCGTCACCAATCATCCCATTTCGATCTCAACGGAGTCTCCTGAGCAGCAACTTGATCTCTCGGAAGCAGAGTTACAGGCGTATTTACAAGCAATTGAGCGCAATATCGAAGGTTTAAGCCTCGCCTTGCGTAAATATCATTTGCGTGCAGATCAATCAATAACCCTTTCAGATAAATTGATCAAGTTCAGTGAGAAATTGGATGAATTGGATGAGACAATTTAGAAAGCGCTGTCAAACTTTAGACACATTTGAAGATGTATATATGTGATGCCTTTCACTAACGAAGATACTTATTTTCTGCTAAAGTTTGGGCGATGATAATCTTGTCCGTTCTGCCAAAGGCAATCCTTCAATCCAGTGGAATACCTTTTCAAAGAGGCTGGAAATCCTTTTGTGAAGCCATTTTGCCAGGTGCATTTGCTCTTGTACACAGTGGCGATCCTTTCGTCAAGGCTTACAAATAGTCGTTAAAAAAGTTGTCACAATCCTCTCTAAAAAGACAGAGAGGGTTCTTTTTTTGGTGAAAATTTGTAGGGATTAGTGGAATCACAATCGGGGAGATTACATGAAAAGAATCAGGGAGTTCCCCGAATTACTTTTCACAACAATAGTCTTAGAATGAAGGCATGAACTAAATACCCCCATTCATTATCCGGGTATGAGGAGGAGCTTATATGCAAGACGTGTCTAACAAGAGTCTGCAAACCCGTCGTTGGGATCCAGAAGATCCAACATTCTGGGAAGCAGAGGGTAAGAAAGTTGCGAATCGGAATCTCTGGATTTCCATCCCTGCTTTACTACTTGCTTTCGTAGTTTGGCAAATTTGGTCTGTAGTAGCCGTTAACCTCAATTCAGTCGGCTTCAAATTCTCTACAGACGAATTATTTACACTCGCTGCACTTCCAGGTTTAACTGGTGCGACACTGCGGATTTTCTACTCTTTCGTAGTTCCGATCTTCGGTGGACGTAACTGGACAGTTATTAGTACAGCGTCACTCTTGATCCCTGCAATTGGTATCGGGATGGCCGTTCAAGATCCAACTACTTCATTTATGGAAATGGCAATTCTCGCAGCATTCTGTGGATTTGGTGCTGGTAACTTCTCATCTTCCATGTCTAACATCAGTTTCTTCTTCCCTAAAAAGATGAAAGGAACAGCGCTTGGTCTTAACGCAGGTCTTGGTAACCTTGGTGTTAGTGCGATCCAGTTCGTAGGACCATTGGTAATTACAGCAGGTATCTTCGGAGCACTTGGTGGAGACCCGCAAACAATGGTAAAAGGCGATGTATCCAAATCAGTCTTCTTGCAAAATGCGGCTTATGTATGGGTAATTCCAATTGTATTGACTACAATTGCAGCAATGTTTGGAATGAATAATCTTCCAGGAATCAAATCTTCTGTTGCTGAGCAGTTGGTTGTAATGAAACGCAAACACATGTGGATCATGACTTGGTTGTACACCATGTGCTTCGGTTCCTTCATTGGTTACTCTGCAGCATTTCCATTGTTGATCAAATCTCAGTTCCCAGATGTAAACCCGCTTCAATACGCATTCTTAGGTCCATTGGTTGGCGCCTTGATTCGTCCAGTTGGTGGTTGGTTATCTGACAAGGTTGGCGGAGCTCGCGTAACGTTCTGGGATATCATCGTGATGATTGCTGCAACACTTGGAGTAATTTTCTTCTTGGGTACAAAGAACTTCGGCGGATTCTTCGTAATGTTTATGATCCTGTTCGTAACTACTGGTATCGCAAACGGTTCTACATTCCGTATGATTCCTGTAATCTTCGAACAAAAAGAAGCAGCAACTGTACTTGGTTTGACAGCAGCATTCGCAGCATACGGTGCATTCTTCATTCCTAAGTCTTTCGGTATGTCAATCGCAGCAACTGGTTCACCTAACACAGCATTGTTCGCTTTCATTGCTTACTATGCAATCTCTCTAGTAATTACTTGGTACTACTATTCCCGTAAAAACGCAGAAATTAAATGTTAGCCAATATTGGCAAATGAGGTGTGAAACATGGCTGATAAGAAAAGTTTCTTGAAGTCAGGACACTTACCAACGCTACTATCTTCGTTTCTCTACTTTGACATCAGTTTCATGATTTGGGTTATGCTTGGAGCCACATCGACATTCATTGTGTCGGACTTCAATCTAACTCCGGCTGAAAAGGGTTTGATGGTTGGTATTCCGGTTCTGGGTGGCGCATTGTTACGTATTCCTATGGGGCTGTTAGCTGACAAATATGGTGGTAAAAAAATGGGTATGATCGGGATGATCATTACCATGATTCCGCTAATTTGGGCATGGCAGTTTGGTCAGTCAATGAATGAGGTGCATGCATTCGGTTTCTTGCTTGGTGTAGCAGGTGCAAGCTTCGCGGTTGCACTCCCACTGGCAAGTCGATGGTATCCACCTGAGCATCAGGGACTTGCAATGGGTATAGCAGGAGCAGGAAACAGCGGTACCGTATTTGCGACGTTGTTTGCTCCGCGCCTTGCCGAAAGCTTTGGATGGCATGGAGTATTCGGGCTCGCACTGATTCCGCTCGCCGTAGCATTCGTCGTATTCGTGATTTTCGCCAAAGATTGTCCAAATGCTCCGAAACCACAAACTGTAGGGCAGTACATGTCGATTATCAAGTACAAAGAAACATGGTTGTTCAGTTTCTTCTACAGCTTATCTTTCGGTGGTTTCGTAGGATTAACCAACTACCTTGGTCTGTTCTTCGTTGATCAGTACGGTGTAAGTAAAGTAACTGCCGGTGATTTCGTTACACTTTGTGTATTTGCAGGAAGCTTCGTTCGTCCAGTCGGTGGATGGTTGGCTGACAAAATGGGCGGTGGCGCTACCATGCTTGTGAAATTATTCGCAGCTGTTACATTGGTACTCTTCTTTGTAGGTATGTTGCCGCCAGTATATGTGACATTGGGACTCTTGTTCGTAACGCTGCTATTATTCGGTTTGGCTAACGGCGCTTTGTTCCAAGTAATTCCAACACGTTTCCCGAAAGAAGTAGGGATTATGACTGGATTTGTAGGTGCAGCTGGTGGTATCGGTGGTTTCTTCGTACCTAACATTCTTGGTACATTGAAGAGTGTTACGGATAGCTACTCTTACGGATTCTGGTGGTTCGCAGCAACTACACTTGTAGCCATGTTCATCTTCATGGTATTGAAAAAAGCGTGGGCTAAGGAATCTCTTAATTCAAAAACTGCTCTTAACAAAGGCTAATATCACACCTTTTGATCTCCCCTGGTTCCGTTTGAATCAGGGGTTTTTTTCAAATGAATCGGGAGGATTCGCGCCTGTAAATAGGCTATCTTGTCGATTTTTCAAAATCTCAGGGAATTTCCCCTTCAATCTCAGGGAAACTCCCGATGACGTAAACCTATTAGTTCAAGGTAGACTAGAATCGTAGAACAAATCCTTATGAATTATCAAAACATCGTAAAAAGTAAGCCAATACTCAAAAGATTTATGTGAAAGGAGATACACCATGAAGAACAAACTTTCACCATTTCTGAAGAAGCTTCGTTTCTTCCAACCGAGTGAACGTTATTCGAATGGGTGGAGCGAGATGTCGCCGAACGATCGCGAGTGGGAAAAAGTATATCGCAGACGTTGGCAACACGATAAAGTAGTTCGTACCACTCACGGTGTTAACTGTACGGGATCGTGCAGTTGGAAAGTCTTTGTAAAAGACGGAATTATCACTTGGGAGAACCAGCAAACGGATTACCCTAGCTGTGGTCCCGACATGCCGGAATTTGAACCACGCGGCTGTGCTCGTGGAGCGAGTTTCTCCTGGTATGTATATAGCCCATTGCGTGTGAAATACCCTTATGCACGCGGAGCATTATTGAAACTTTGGAGAGAACAATTAGCGAAAACAAAAGATCCTGTTGAAGCATGGAAAAGCATCGTAGAGAACAAAGAATTAGCTAACCAGTACAAAAAAGCTCGCGGTAAAGGCGGCTTCGTACGTGTGAATTGGCAAGAGATTTCTGAGTTGATCTCGGCATCCATGATTTACAACATCAAAACATATGGTCCTGACCGTATCGCAGGTTTCACACCGATTCCAGCGATGTCGATGGTAAGTTACGCATCTGGTGCGCGTTTCCTTTCAATGGTAGGTGCCCCAATGCTCAGCTTCTACGATTGGTATGCTGACTTGCCGCCAGCTTCTCCGCAAGTATGGGGAGAACAGACAGACGTTCCAGAAAGTTCTGACTGGTATAACTCCGGCTACATCATGATGTGGGGTTCCAACGTACCAATGACTCGTACGCCAGACGCTCACTTCATGACAGAAGTTCGTTACAAAGGTACGAAAGTAGTTGCCGTCAGCCCAGACTATGCAGAGAACGTAAAATTTGCGGATAACTGGCTTGCTGTTAACCCAGGTCAAGACGCTGCGTTGGCACAAGCAATGACTCACGTAATCCTCAAAGAATTCTATGTAGACAACCAAACGGAATACTTCGTAAATTACGCAAAACGATATACTGACTTGCCTTACCTCATTCAGTTGAAGAAAAAAGGCGATCGTTTCGTATCAGACCGCTTCCTAGTAGCTAGTGACTTGAATCAAGAAGTTACAAACTCAGAGTGGAAAACGGCGGTACTTGATGCAAACACAGGTAACATCGTAATTCCGAACGGTAGTATTGGTCACCGTTGGGGTGAAAAAGGCAAGTGGAATCTGAAATTGGAAGATGAGCACGGAAATGCGTTTGATCCGCAACTTACTCTTCTCGGTTCAGAAGATGAAATTATCGAAGTTGATCTTCCTTACTTCGACGACGATACTCGTGGTACGATCAGCCGTTCGATCCCAGTGAAACGCATCGAAAAAGATGGAGAGATCACTTACGTAACAACTGTTTATGACATTATGCTTGCAAACTATGGTGTTGGTCGCGACGGCTTGAAAGGCTACCCTACAAGCTACGAGGATATGGATGCTTACACACCAGCTTGGCAAGTACAACATACAGGCGTTAAAGCTGAGCTAGTTACTCAAATTGCTCGCGAATTCGCTCAAAATGCTGTAGATACTGACGGACGATCCATGATTATCATGGGTGCGGGTATCAACCACTGGTTCAATGGTGACACCATCTATCGTGCTATCCTGAACCTTGTTATCTTGACAGGTTCCCAAGGTGTAAACGGTGGAGGATGGGCTCACTACGTTGGACAAGAAAAATGCCGTCCGGTTGAAGGTTGGTCCAGCATTGCGTTTGGTCGTGACTGGTCAATGCCGCCACGTCTGCAAAATGCGACTTCCTTCTATTATTTCGCAACAAATCAATGGAGATACGAAGAGTTGCCACTTGGAGATTTGACTGCAGCAACAGTTGACAAACCAAGATATCAGCACTCCGCTGACTACAATGTATTGGCTGCACGTTTGGGATGGTTGCCCTCTTATCCGCAGTTCGATAAAAACTCACTGGATATCTTCGACGATGCGAAAAAAGCAGGTGCTGAGACTCCAGAAGATGTTGTGAAGTACACAGTGGATTTGTTGAAAGATGGCAAAATGAACTTTGCTATTGAAGACCCTGACAATCCGGTTAACTTCCCACGTCAATTGTTCGTATGGCGTTCCAACCTGATTTCGTCTTCTGCAAAAGGTCATGAGTACTTCTTGAAACACTTGCTCGGTACTACCAACAACAATCTTTCTGAAGAAAGCTCCGATTTCAAACCTTCAGAAGTGAAATGGCGTGACGAAGCAGCAGAAGGAAAACTTGACTTGCTTGTAAGCTTGGATTTCCGCATGGCTGGTAACGCACTGTATTCCGATATCGTATTGCCTGCAGCAACATGGTACGAAAAACATGACATCAGCAGTACAGACATGCACCCATTCGTTCATCCATTGAACCCGGCGATCAACCCGCCATGGGAAGCAAAATCTGACTGGGATATCTTCAAATCCTTGGCACAACGATTCCAGGAAATGGCGAAACAATATCTTCCACAACCACGCAAAGACATCGTTGCAGCTCCACTCTTGCACGATTCACCAGACGAGATTGCACAACCATTCGGACGTGTACTCGACTGGAAAAAAGGTGAGGTTGAAGCCATTCCAGGTAAGACAATGCCTAAATTTGTGATCGTTGAGCGTGATTACACCAAGATCTACGACAAGTTTATCGCTCTTGGACCATTGCTTCAAAAGAACCCGATTGGGGCTCACGGTATCTCCTTCCCAGTAGCGGAAGAGTACGAGAAACTCAAAAAGATCAATGGACAAATTACAACAGAAGGTATCACGCAAGGATTGCCTTCTATCGAAACTGCTCGTAAAGCAGCAGAAGCGATTCTTCATATGTCCAGTGCAACCAACGGTCAAGTGGCCCTGCGTGCATGGGAAGCAGAAGAGAAGAAAACGGGTCTTGAACTGAAAGACTTGGCGGAAGAACGTGCAGCAGAAGCATTCACTTTCGATGATATTACAGCACAGCCAAGACAAGTAATTCCAACTCCTGTATTCTCTGGTTCCAATAAAGGTGACCGTCGTTATTCACCATTTACTACAAGCATCGAGCGTCTCGTACCATTCCGTACATTGACTGGTCGTCAACAATTCTACGTTGACCATGAGATCATGTTGGAATACGGTGAGCAGATGCCAATCTACAAACCGACATTGCCGAAATCCGTATTCTCGCACAGAGATAATCGTCCGGCAACAGAACACAAAGAAGTTACACTCCGTTACCTTACGCCACATGGTAAATGGAACATTCACAGTACGTACCAAGATAACCTCTTGATGCTTACCTTGTTCCGTGGTGGTCCAAACGTTTGGATCAACAACCAGGATGCAGAAGAAGGCGGAATCAAAGATAACGATTGGGTAGAAGTATTCAACCGTAACGGTGTGGTTGTGGCTCGTGCGGTAGTCAGTCACCGTATGCCACGTGGAACCATGTTCATGTACCACGCTCAAGACAAGCACATCAACGTTCCTGGTTCTACAATCACAAATGACCGTGGTGGTACGCACAACAGCCCGACGAAGATTCATGTGAAACCAACTCAAGTAATTGGTGGATATGCACAATTAAGCTACGGCTTTAACTACTATGGCCCAATCGGTAACCAACGTGACCTTTACGTGGCTGTTCGTAAGTTGAAGGAGGTGAACTGGCTTGAAAATTAAAGCGCAAGTTGCAATGGTAATGAACCTTGACAAGTGTATCGGCTGTCACACATGCTCCGTTACGTGTAAAAATACTTGGACCAACCGTCCGGGTGCTGAGTACATTTGGTTTAACAACGTAGAGACCAAGCCAGGTGTAGGTTATCCAGTTCAATGGGAAGATCAAGCGAAACACAAAGGCGGATGGATGTTAAAAGACGGAAAACTGGAGCTTCGCTCTGGTTCCAAAATTAACAAACTGGCTTTGGGTAAAATCTTCTACAACCCTGATTTGCCAACAATTGATGAATATTATGAGCCATGGACTTATGAGTATGAAGCATTAACCAATAGTCCACAAAAGAAACACCAACCAGTTGCTCGTCCGAAATCCAGACTTACCAATGAGTATATGGATATCAAATGGGGCCCTAACTGGGAGGATGACTTGGCCGGTGCACACGTGACCGGTTACAAAGATCCAAACATGCAAAAGTTAGAAGAGCAGATCAGAATGGAATTCGAACAAGCATTCATGATGTATCTGCCACGTATTTGCGAACACTGCTTAAACCCAGGTTGCGTAGCATCTTGCCCATCTGGTGCGATGTACAAACGTGACGAAGACGGTATCGTACTGGTTGACCAAGAGGCTTGCCGTGGATGGCGCTACTGTATGTCAGGCTGCCCTTACAAAAAGGTATACTTCAACTGGCAAACACAAAAAGCCGAGAAATGTACACTTTGTTTCCCACGTATTGAAGCAGGTCTGCCAACAGTATGTTCTGAAACTTGTACTGGTCGTATCCGTTACATCGGTATCCTCTTGTATGATGCAGACCGTGTACAAGAAGTTGCGTCTACTCCAGATGAGAAAGACCTTTACAAAGCACAACTTAGCCTGTTCTTGGATCCAAATGATCCTGCAGTCATTGAACAAGCACGTCGTGACGGAATTTCTGATGACTGGTTAGAAGCTGCGAAACGTTCACCAATCTACAAGCTGGCAATCAAACACGGTGTTGCCCTGCCATTGCACCCAGAGTATCGCACACTCCCAATGGTATGGTATGTACCACCGCTCAGCCCGATCATGAACGTATTTGAAGGAAAAGGTTCCAACTTTGATGCTAACAATATCTTCCCAGCAATTAACGAGATGAGAATTCCAGTTCAATTCCTGGCTAACATCCTGACTGCTGGTGATACAGACATCATTACAAATGTATTGGGCCGCATGGCAGCTATGCGTCAACACATGCGTGCGCTGAATACAAACAAAGAACCTGATCTCAAATTGCTCGAAAAACTCGGCTTGGATGATCAAACTGTTCAAGAAATGTACCGTTTGCTCGCAATTGCTAAGTATGAAGATCGTTTCGTGATTCCACCAGCTCACAAAGAAGAATTTATGAACCTCTACAGCGAACAAGGCTCTACCGGATATGACTTTGCATCTTGCAACTCTTGTGAAGTGGGGGATTACCATGGAGACAACGCTAACTTCTACCCATCCTACAGAAAGTAATGAGCAACGCATGTTTCAGTTCTTGTCAGTACTTCTACAGTACCCAGAAGGACTGGAGATTGCTGAATTACGGGAAGAAGCAAATACAATTGCTGATACACAAATCAAGCAATTAGTTACACAGTTCATCGATTACCTGGCAAGCACGAATGAAGAGGCTTTGACAGAAACGTACGTCAATACCTTTGACTTTAACTCAGCAAGCACGCTCTACCTCACCTATTCCAACTTAGGTGAGGAGCGTGAGCGGGGGCAAGTACTGGTCCAATTGAAAGAGTTGTACGATGCGATTGGATTCGAGCTTGTTACAGAAGAACTTCCTGACTATTTTCCGCTCGTACTTGAGATTTTCTCTGTAGCACCAAAAGAAGTGGTTCAAACATTAACCGAAGACTTCCGTCCGGGCATTGAGAAACTCCATGCGGAGCTTGTGAAAGCAGAGAGTCCTTATGCTTCGTTAATCGAAGCTTGTCAAATTCATATCGAACAATACGTTAAGTAAATAACGGAGGTGGCACCGTGAATTTCTGGAACCAATTCCTCTGGATCATCTATCCATATCTGATGCTGACGACTTTTATCGTTGTTCACATCTATCGTTATAATACCGACCAGCTTGCCTGGACTGCTAAATCCAGTGAATTCCTTGAAAAGAAAAGCTTAATGTGGGGCAGCATGCTGTTTCACGTCGGGATTGTAATGGTATTCTTCGGTCACGTAGCAGGTTTGATGATCCCGAAATCATTCATGGAAAGTGTCGGCGTTTCTGAGCATTTGTACCATGCTGGAGCAGTATACCTCGGTGGTCTTGCGGGTATTATGTGTTTGGTTGGTATTACGATTCTGTTCTTGCGTCGCATTAACGTAAAGCGTGTTCGCGTTACCAGCACTGCATCTGATATGTTGGTAGCCATTTTGATCCTTGCAAACGTAGCATTAGGCGTTGCGATGACTCTGGGATACAACATGTTTGGCGACGGTTATGACTACCGTGAAACGATCTCACCTTGGTTGAGAGGATTGCTTACTTTCAGACCAGATGCATCCCTGATGGCTGAAGTACCGCTTTTCTTCCAACTTCACGTAATTTTCTCTTTTGCGATCTTCGGTATTTGGCCGTTCACTCGCCTTGTACACGTATGGAGTGTGCCGCTTGCATACTTCAAACGTAGCTATATCGTTTATCGTAGTCGCAATAACCATGTAGCGTAGGTTATTTTTCTAAAAGTAATCCCAATCCGATAAGGAGTGATTGGGATTATTTTTTTACACATACCATGGAAAATTATGTATATTAAAGACTGTGTTGAGAAATAAGAACCAATCGTGGTATAAAGAGGGAACAAGAATTGTCAACTCTGTGAAGTCAAGGTATTTTCCCCTATATGATCAGGGAATTCCCTGATAACTCAAATGGTTAGAATAATGTTAAACTGAGTGTAACGATTGATATAAAAGCAGTTGGTTTGGAGGCATGAACTATGGGAAGTCTACAAGGTGATATCGAAGCGAGTCTAAGTGAACTTAGACGTTTAACTGCAACTGACTTCGCCGCAATTGCCTGGCTAGATAACGAACAAATGATTCGTTGGAAATACGCCTCTGGAAACAGAAATGATCGATATAAAAGAATTGTTCTGCGATTTGGTAAAGGGATTGCGGGTAAAGTAATGAGTTCCGGGCGACCGATGATTCTCGATTCGTTTACACCAAAAAGCGGTGATGATCCACGTGAATATCCTATTTTATTGGCTGAAGGCCTGAAAAGCATTGCAGCGGTTCCAATCACGACAAATGAACGGGTAAAAGGCGTTTTATTAGTTGGCTGCAGAGACACTCGTTCTTTTGAAGATGATGTTGTTGAACTTGTGATTAGTGTGGCGGAGCAGTTGGAGTCCATGCTACGACCAAAACCGGGAACATCCGTTTTTCCAGTGACACACTTTCAAGATTGGGCTAATCCTTCACAATCATCCTAGAATTAATGACGTTAATATGTTTAATATGTTGAAAAGCCTGATTAATCATTTTATGATGGAAGTAACAAACGGAAAAAGGGGACGTTACCATGGCTTGGTTGGCAAATGTGAGTGCCACCTATAATACATCCTCTATCCTGCATTCTATTTTTGAGAATGTGACTGACGCTATCCTAGTTGTTAGTAAGGAAGGGTTTGTTATAGGTGCAAACCGTGCAGCAGAAAAAATAACCGGATATCCTGCCGAAGAATTAATAGGAAAAGTACCCTTTTGTAATATTTGTCGTGGCATGGCTACCGGAACAGAGGAAATAACCTGTAACGAATGTTTTTCAACTATGCAATCCATGCCTTCCTTTGAAATGCACATAACTGCAAAAGATGGGCGCCAGTTTACCATAGCAGCCAGCTCTACTCGATTGCCCGAGGAAGCGGATTTAGCTATGGTTGTCATTTTACGTGACATGACCGAGCAGCATCGGATGGAGCGAGAACGGTTCCAACGTCAAATTACCAACTACATTATTCAAGCACAAGAAGAAGAGCGCAAACGCATTTCACGTGATTTGCATGATGGTGTCGGTCAAGCGCTTTACAGTATCGTGGTCGGGTTGAAAGTAGTAAATCAAGCTAACGTCGATACGGAGCTGAAGAACTTGCTTGTCGACATTCAACAAATGACAGCACGAGCTCTGGATGAAGTTAAGAGCATGGCTGTAGAGTTGCGCCCGTCTGCGCTGGATGACCTGGGGTTGATCCCGGCTATCCGCTCTTATTCCAAGCGATATGAAGATACATTCGGGATTGTGACAGAATTGGATGTTGTTGGCTCTAGACGAAGATTCCATTCGTCTGTGGAGACTGCTCTCTACCGAATTTGTCAGGAAGCGATGATCAACGCTGCTAAATATGCGGATACTGATAAATTATTTGTCCGTTTCCGAGACTTGGGCAAAATGATAGAATTATCTATAGAAGACTTTGGCCGAGGTTTTGATTTAAATCAACTTCGTATATTGGGTACAGGACTTGGATTGTACGGCATGAAAGAACGAGCGAGCCTTCTCGGTGGAGAAGTAGATATTCAATCGGCCCCCGGCAAAGGAACAACCATTAAAGTATTGATTCCTGTCAATGAGAAAGGGGAACCATTGCATGTCGATACGGGTACTTATAGCAGATGATCATGCGATTGTCCGCTCGGGTCTGTCGATGCTGATTAATGCACAAGAGGATATGGAAGTAGTCGGCACGGCAGCAGACGGTAAAGAGGCATTTGACAAAGCAATGGAGTTCAAGCCTGATATCGTTTTAATGGATTTAAGCATGCCTCCTGGGGAGAATGGTCTTTCTGCAACCACTCGTTTGAAGGCAGCAGCACCTCAAATTGATATCCTCGTGCTGACGATGCATGACGATGAGGAATACCTCTTTCGTGTTCTACAAGCAGGTGCGTCCGGCTATATTCTGAAAAGTGCTCCTGATCTGGATTTGATTTCTGCGATTCGAACCGTCTTCCAGGGAGCTGCCTATTTATATCCGTCGGCAACGAAATCGTTAATTCAAGAGTTCCTGCAACGTGTACAAAGCGGGGAAGAGCAGGGGAAATTTGACGTGCTGACTGATCGTGAACGTGAGATCCTCGTGCTTATTGCAAAAGGCTATTCGAATAAAGAGATCGCTGAGCAACTGATTGTATCAGTGAAAACAATTGAGACACACAAGTCGAAGATCATGGAAAAACTTCATTTGAAAACACGTCCTGACCTTGTTCGTTATGCGGTGAAAAAAGGTTTACTGGATTTTGAATAAAAAAGTGCGAGTTTTTTACTCGCACTTTTTTCGTAGGGGCCCCGCCCGGTGCCAGCGATAGCTTGTGTCGGGTGGGTATTCTTACAGGAAACGTGAGTATTTTGATTGGCGCTTTAATTGTTCCACCTCATCTTTGGACAACTTCTTTTTCCCCGTGACATGATCCCAGAACTGACGTAGCGTAAACTCGGTAATCGGCTGCTGGCTTGAAGCATTTGCAGACAATCTTTATCAAAAATAGAAGTTTGCGAAAATCCCTTCCAGACTCCCTTAGCAAATTCTTTCTTTGACACATCGAACACCTACCCCTTGAGTGATCTGTTGTTCTTCCATTTATATACGAATTGTCATTCAGATGGTTTCAGTAGCTGCAACTGCGATTGAAAAAGATTCTCGTTTCGTGATCTGTCTCACACGTTTGTATTGTATAATTGGGTAGGATAAAGAAGAAAAACCCAACTCACTTATCGGGCAGGTGATATTCGTTGCAAAATACATTTCGTGTCCCCTTTTTGTTTATCGGGGTTGGCATCCTGTTATTCATTTTCTTCAATCTGTTCGCTTTAGTAGATCCCCAATTCTATGCTGAAAACAGCATCCGTATCCCATACGGCTGGAGTCTTGCTCACCTTGGCGTTTTGGGATGGGGTTCAATGATTGCCATGGGTGCCATCTATCAATTGCTGCAGGTCGTATTGCAGAGGCAAGTATACAGTGAAAAACTCTGCTATATGCATTTTGTAGCCTATAGTATAGGGGTTCTTGGTTTAGCACATGCCTTTTATCACTTCGATCTCAAACTGTTGATGGGATCAGCAATCTTTGTCTTTATTGGGATCTGCTTGTTTGTAATAAATATTTTGGCAACCGTCATGCAGGCAAAAAATTGGAACAGCATCACCGCTGCGGTCACGATCTCCATTGTTGCACTGCTGCTAACTGCTGCAACGGGTGCTCTGATGGGAGTCGACTTTTCGCTAGCCTTCCTTGGCAATCTGCACGATTCCTTGCTTCCCACACATATCTGGCTAGGCGTAATTGGATGGTTTGGACTCTTAATCGTTGGGTTCAGTTTTAAGCTTTTGCCGATGTTCTTACTAGCCCACAATTATTCGCAGCGTATTGAACCATGGATCGTCGGACTGATGACTGCAGGAATGATCGGTATGGCCTTGTCATTATTCTTAGGTCTGTCGACGATCATCCTGTGGATCAATTTGCTGCTTGTTACGATTGGTTTTGGGCTTTACTGGTATCATGTAGAACAGATGAACAAGCATCGTCACAAGGCAAGTCCTGGAGCAGGTATTGTCAGCGCTATATGGGTAGTGAGAGGGACATCCGTATTTTTTGTACTTGTTTTGTTGGCATTAGGGGCATTCCCGAGCTTATGGGTGAATGAATTCTTTATTCGAGGCGCTTTTTACTTCTTTCTCTTATTGTGGGTGAATGGCAGCATATTGTGTTACATGTCAAAAATTGTTCCGTTTCTTTGGTGGACACACAAATATAGCTCCCAGATGGGTAAGCCAGGAGTACCAGCCTTGGCTCAGCTATTAGTAGAGAAATCATTCTCGAACATTTTGAGAGTGTTGCTGGTTGCTCATGTAATATTCGGAATCACAGTGATGTTTGGAATCTCATCTGTGCAATTCTATTTGCAGTTGATCATCTCTTTATTGTCAATTGTGTACGCCAGTCAAATCGCTTTGGTATTTCGCAGATAAGGAATATCTACTTTGCAATATACTTGCTTATAAATAAAGGAGGAAAACAACATGCATACAAATGATCAATTGAAAGAACTGCTTAAAAGTGTAATCGACCCTGAATTGGGAGTTAATATCGTTGATCTGGGATTGGTTTACAATATCGAGCAATCAGAGAATGGGGAAGAAGTAATTGTTACGATGACTTTAACGACACCAGGTTGCCCATTGCACGACAGCATTGTAGGCGGGGTGAAATCGGTACTCAAATCAGCAGGGATTAATCTGGTGACAGTTGATCTCGTTTGGGCGCCAGCATGGTCTCCTGACAAAATGACAGATGCCGCTCGCAAACAGCTTGGCAGACTCTAATCAGAAAGTCTACAAAACAAACCCCTCAATCAGTGATTGAGGGGTTTCATTTATTTCGTTCAATTAACCGTTTTTCACAGGGGTAAGACCGATTTCTTCATCTGTCAGGAAGCATTGTGGATCGGATTCCCAATAGTCGCCATAGTAGCCAAGAGCACGAGGGCGGAAGTTTCCGTTACATACTTCAAAGTATTTGCACTCAGCACAGCGGCCTTTGATCATTTCTTTGCGGTTGCGAAGACCAGTGAGGATCGGGTGGTCGCTTTCCCAAATTTCCTTGAAGCTCTTTTCACGAAGATTTCCGAACGTAATATTTTGACTGAACTGATCTGCGTGAATGTTACCACGGTGGTCAATATTGCAAAGAGCAACACCAGAACGGTTACCACCATTGCGCAACAATTTTTCATAGATGCGCTCTGCAAGTTCAGGGTTTTCTTCTTTTGTTTTCAGGTAGAGATACACGCCATCTGCATGGTTGTCTACTGTCAGGATTTCACGTGCCTCGCCTTTATCTGCAAAACGTTTAATTGCATCGATAATCAAGTCAAGTGCTTCACGGGATTGCTCATGTGTAATATCATCTTCCACTGCGCCACGACCAGCGTACACAAGATGGTAGAAGCATGCACGTGGAATATTCTCTTTTTCCATTAATTCCAGAATGCTAGGCAATGATTCGATATTGTGACGATTCATGGTAAAACGCAATCCTACTTTTTGTCCGATTGCCAAGCAGTTGCGGATACCTTTGAGCGTCAATTCGAATGCGCCCTCTTTACGGCGGAATTTATCGTGGATTTCTCCGATACCATCCAAGCTGATTCCCACATAACTTACGCCGAGTTCTTTTAATTTTTTCGCTTTTTCTTCATTAATAAGTGTACCGTTTGTAGAGAATGTAATGCGGATCCCTTTGCCAATTGCATATTCAGCAAGTTCAAGGATGTCTGGGCGGATGAGCGGCTCACCACCAGAGAAAAGAATGACAGGAACTTTCGCATCGGCAAGCTGATCAATTACGTTTTTCGCTTCCTCGGTGCTAAATTCACCTTCATATTGTATTGCTTCAGAACTGGAGTAGCAGTGCAAACAGTTGAGATTGCAAGTTCTGGTAATATTCCAAACCACAACGGGTCCGTGACCTTCATGGGTACCTCTGTTTTGACCACGAGCTTCTTCAGAGTAACGTAGTTTGTCCCCAAAGGTTTGGGTTGTTTCAAGCAGACTGGATAATCCAATCATGTGTAGTTCCCTCCTTGTTAATGCATAGACTCATTGTAGCAACTGGATAGGCACGTAGATGTGATTTTTTTCACAACTTTCTTTGACAAATTAAGATACGATGGGTGTATCAGTAAGGGAGGGAAAGGAAATGCCGCATACCACGGGTAGTTGTAGGTTGAAGTATGGTCACCCCAATCGTTCGGAGCTACTCGCATTTTACTATAGAGATCACGATGTTGTAGAAGATCGTTTGGAGAGTATCAAGGTGGCTATTTTGAGTGATCAAATCTGGTCCGAAGAAAATCGACAAATCATTGACAGTTTCACTCAATTCCTGCGGCATGAACTGGAAAACCATTTAATAGAAGAAGAGCAAATTCTATTTCCTCAAATCGCTGAGGTTTTAGGTCAGGCAAATGGTCCGATTTCACTTATGAATGGAGAGCATCAGACCTTGCGTTCATTAGTTGACGAATTGGTGGTAGAGGTTGAGTCCTGTAAGATGATTCACCAGAAGACAAACAGGCTTATTGAACTTCTCTACCAGGTTGATGAATTTCTGGCCGACCATATGTATAAAGAAAATTGTGTGTTATTTCCAATGGCAGAACAGATCTTAACTGACTTTCAGAAAGCTCAGGTGCTGCATGCTTTGCAAGCAAGACGCGAGACTGCCAAGGTTTCTAAATAGGGTGTAGGAGTGAAAGAAATGTACGATCAGAATCCATTTATAGTTATTTGGGAAGTTACTCGAGCCTGTGCATTGAAATGTTTGCATTGTCGTGCCGAAGCTCAACCATTAGCGGATCCACGACAGTTGTCGAATGAAGAAGGCAAGAATCTAATTGATCAAATTGCGCAAATGGGTGATCCATTACTCGTATTCACAGGTGGCGATCCTCTGATGCGCCCTGATTTGCAAGACCTTACTCGTTATGCCATTTCCAAGGGCTTGCGAGTATCCATGACCCCTAGTGCAACACCTCGTGTAACGTTAGATGCGATGGCAAAAGCAAAAGAAGCTGGTCTTGCACGCTGGGCCTTCAGTGTCGATGGTCCAAATGCCGAGATTCACGATAAATTCAGAGGAACCAGAGGATCTTTTGATCTGACAGTAAAAGCACTGGCAAATTTGAAGGAGCTTGGTCTCCCGATTCAAATTAATACAACGGTTTCCCGTTACAATGCTGATAAACTGGAAGAAATGGCTGCACTCGTTGAAGAGTGGGGAGCCGTTCTCTGGAGCGTATTCTTCCTGGTGCCTACTGGACGTGGACAAATGGATGATATGGTTTCAGCAGAAGAACATGAGCGCATTTTCAACTGGCTCTTGAAGAAAACAAGAGAAGTCAGCTATGGCATCAAGACGACAGCAGCACCTGCCTTTAGAAGGGTTGCTCTACAAAATAAAGAAGCGATTCAAGCTAGCGGTAAAATCGACCTCAAAGAAAAACGACCGGATTTCTTGGGTCGAGCTGAATCAGGCGTGAATGACGGTAATGGATTTGTGTTTATTTCGCATATTGGGGAAGTGCAACCAAGCGGATTCTTACCAATCGTAGCAGGAAATGTGAGAGAGACACCGCTAGCGGAGATTTATCGTGAGAATCAGATTTTCAAGGACTTGCGTGATCCTAGCAAATTAAAAGGAAAATGTGGTGCCTGTGAATTCCGTAAGCTATGCGGTGGTTCTCGTGCACGTGCGTATGGTATCACAGGGGATTATCTCGAAAGCGATCCATCATGTGTTTACATTCCGAAAGGCTGGCAGGAGAGTGAGGTTGCATGCACGCAGTAACAACGAAGAACTCAAAACGGGTTTGGATTTTTCCGCGTGAGCATGGCGCATGGGCTATGCTGATTATGCCGTTTCTATTAGGCATAGCTATTTCAGGTGCAACTTTTTGGCATCTGTTGGCAGGAATCGGAATGTTCTTTGGATATTTAGCGATGAATGCGATGTTAACCGTCGTTCGTCAGCCAAAAAGATTGCGTGAATCACTTCTTTCTGTATCTGTATTTTCCGGTGTGGCGGGTTTGTTTTTGCTCGCCCCCTTCCTTGTAAAACCAACAGCGTTTGTACCGATGCTTGCTATGATTCCGTTGCTGGGTATTTCCGCTCTGTTCATCGTGAAGAAAAAGGAACGCAATTTTGGAAACGACCTGGTCGGAATTACGGCACTCACCATGCTACTGCCGATTGCTGCCTACCTTGGGCAAGAAGTGAGTCAGGAAAGTATCCTGTTGGCAATGCTTTTGAACATCATCTACTTCACGGGAAGTGTCTTTTATGTAAAAGCACTTTTTCGTGAAAAAACCAATCAAAGCTTCCGGATTATTGGGATACTGTTCCATCTGGTCGTCATTGCCGCCGTGCTGATCCTGCACGCACCTTCAATGATTGCACTTCTGTTTATTCCAGGCTGCATTAAAATGATTTCTGTTTTAAAGATCAATAAACTAACACCGATGACAGTAGGAATTACCGAGATTGTCAATTCGGTATGGTTCCTCGCCGGAGCTTTTATTTTGCTATAAAATTCCTGCTAATTTGACCATCGTGTGAAAATTTGATAGCATCTACTCTAGTTGGTTTTCCCAAAAACAACTGAGGAGGAGATGTGATTATGGCTACTACTCAAAAGAGAAATATGACAATTGGACTCATTATCGTTGCGATTGCAGCAGCGGTGATCCTATATTTCAGTATGCAAGATCGTTCACCCATGGTACCGCTTTTCTCTTATGAGCTAAACACCAAGCAGGTTCAACAGGTAGAGGACTACTTGAAGAAACATGACTATGATTATGAGATCAAAGGAAAAGAAGTACTTGTTCGACAAAGTAAATTTGATGAGATTTTGGTCAATATCAGCCAAGAGGGAATTCCAACTCCATAAAGACAAAAAGCAAAAGTCTATCACACTGATTTACAGCAGTTGTGATAGACTTTTTTTATCTTGTGAGGATTCCGCCGTAAACGGCATGGGTGTTGTTATGGATCGCCCAACGAATGTTTCCATAATCATAATGCCACCACTCTTCGGCGTAATTCACGAAACCGACTTGCATCATCAGATGGTACAGCCACCTGCGATTGATACGGACCATTGCTTCTCTTGGAGAGTAGGTAGACAAGGTTTCAAAATAGTTTGTTCTGGCCAATGAAGTGAA